>JAYVZC010000250.1:0-3863 GCA_043783695.1 Bacteroidota bacterium | reverse complement strand
TAAACGTTTGAAAGCTTGGGAAGCAAGTAAAGAAGTTGGGAAAGGATTAAAAGATGGCTTGGTAAACTTGCGTGATTTGCGTAATAAAACAGTACAAGGTTTAGGCTATAAAGATTATTTTGAATATCAGGTTTCTGATTATGGAATGACGACTGATGAGATGATTGAGATGCTTCAAAAATTCAATAAAGAATTATATCCCCTTTTTAGAGAATTACATACTTATGCACGTTACGAGTATGCAAAAAAATATGGCGCAAAAGATGTCCCAGATTTATTACCTGCACAATGGTTGCCAAATCGTTGGGGACAGGATTGGGGAAGTTTAGTAGATGTAAAAGGCATCAATTTGGATAGCGCTTTAAAAACAAAAGACGCAGAATGGATTGTGAAACAAGGGGAGCGTTTTTATGTAAGTATTGGTTTCCCTGAACTACCAAAATCTTTCTGGGAAAAATCAGATTTATATCCCGCTCCGAAAGGCGCTAATTACAAAAAGAATAATCACGCTTCAGCTTGGCACATGAATTACGATCAAGATGTTCGTTCGTTAATGAGTGTAGAGCCAAACAGCGAATGGTATGAAACTTCTCATCATGAGTTAGGACATATTTATTACTACTTGTCTTATAGTAATCCTGATGTGCCAATTCTTTTACGCGAAGGAGCCAACAGAGCTTACCACGAAGCATTGGGAAGTATGATGGGAATGGCGGCTATGCAAAAACCTTTCATGGAAAATTTAAATTTGATTCCGAAGAATACAAAATCGGATGAGATGCAAACACTTTTAAAAGAAGCATTGAACTACGTTGTATTCATTCCGTTCAGTACAGGAACCATGAGTATGTTCGAACACGATATTTATGCAAACAATTTACCAGCTGACCAATTCAATAAACGCTGGTGGGAGTTAGCGGCACAATACCAAGGAATTGCTCCACCAACCACTCGTGGTGAAGAATATTGTGATGCGGCTACAAAAACACATATCAATAACGATGCTGCTCAATATTACGATTATGCACTGTCTTACATTTTATTGTTCCAAGTACACGATCACATTGCAAAAAACATTTTACACCAAGACCCACATGCAACCAACTATTATGGGAACAAAGAAGTCGGTAAGTTCATTGGAGAAATAATGAAACCAGGTGCAAGTGCCGATTGGAGGAAATTATTGAAAGAAAAAACCGGAAGCGATTTAAGTGCAAAAGCAATGTTGGATTACTTTGCTCCTCTAATGGATTATTTGAAAGAAGTAAATAAAGGAAGAAAATATACTTTGCCTGCTTTGAAATAAACTTGCGGAGCGTTAAACATGGCTCTCTAATACGTTGAACGTCATTTCGATGAGGATTTTCACACACCCCTGCCCCTCTCTAGAGGGGAATACATTCAAGTAAAATCAAAATCTTAGTCACAAATTATAACATTCAATAGGAGAATAATTTTCGATGCCCGCAATATCCAATTCCACTCTCGAGGGGCAGGGGTGTATATTTGATTATGCTCGCTTTCTCCAATAGCTAACAAAAAAAATCAGCAAACCAACCAAGCCCATTACAAATGTAAAAAATGTTTGTCCAGCATGAATCAATGTTGCTAAATCTTTTCCCCAATCTTTCGTCATTCCATAAAGCATCACAACACTCATTACTAAAAAGTGGTACGCTCCCATTCCACCGCCTTGTATAGGAACTGAGCGACCAATTGTTCCAATTGTTAAAATAGATAAACATGCTCCAAAAGTGAGTACACTTGTTTCTTCAAAAACAAAAAACCAAAAGTATGTCATCAAATAATAACATACCCAAATTAAAAGTGTGTAAAAAATAAATATTTTTTTCTGCTTGAGCTTACCAATACTTGTAATCCCTTCTTTTAATCCTTCAACAAATTTTACAATCAATTTAGGAGAACGTTTGCGAATGTATTTTCTAAAATAGAAGAATAATGCAATAGAAATAAATACAACAGCCAAAACAATAAATAAAATCGTAGTATTTCCTCCCGCAATTTTTAGAATGATGCTTTCATAAATAGGTTTTAAAACATTGTATTTTACAAACTCCATAATTTTATCAAACTGCAAAACAATCGTAAGAACCAAAAGAATAATTAAACTTAAGATGTCGATAATCCTTTCAATTATAACCGTTCCTAGCAATTGCATAAAAGGAATGTCGTGTTGCTTTTTGACAGACAAGCATCTTGTAACTTCACCCAAACGAGGAACAACAAAACTTACAAAATAGCTGATGGATAATGCAGAAAAAGTATTGAGAAATTTTGTTTCATATCCTATGGAACGAATGAGCATTTGCCAACGCAATGTTCGAATAACATAAACCATTAGAGAAACAAACATCACAACATAAAACCAGGAAAAATTTCCTGTGGTAATTTTTGATTTTAAATTTTCGAAATCAAGTGTATTGAAAAAGTGAACACATAAGAATACACCAAGAGCAAGGAGAACGATATATTGAATGATTTGAAAAAGTTTTGAGTTCACAAGTAGAATTTAATCGGAAGTAAAAATAGGAAAATAGTTTGAATGATAGTCTTGACTCACCCATCTTTAGAACTGCCATCCCGTGTCGTAGCACGGGCAATGTCCTTTAGTTAAGAATTAACAGGTCGCTCCTCTGGAGCTTTTACAACATATGTAATTTAAAGTTCTAAAAACAGGTCGCCTCGCTGAGGCTTTATGATAGTTTCGTAGGAGCAATCTGTTTGTAGAACTTTGATATTGGAAATCAATAAAGCTGCAAAGGAGCGACCTGTTTACAAGATTAATAATCCTTAACTAAACGACATTGGTAGCACGGGGTGACGGATACGAGTGTGAGAAGCCTCTGTTAAGCTTGCAACACAAACTCTTTCTTACCATAAGACTTTCCATTCACCATAATCTCTACCATGTGTTTTCCTGGATAATGTATACGCGTTGTGAAATTTTTGAAACTATGCGATTTACTTATAGAAACCCTAAGTTTGGATTTTAATTCCAAATCTTTCAACTTAAAAACTTTAGGAAGCATTCCTCCTAATTTTTTTTGATAATGAATAGCGTAATCAATTACTAATTTTTGTGATTTTGTTTTTTCAGAAGTAATATCAAAAGTAAATTGAATACTGTCTCCTAGTTTAATTTTTGGATTTGAAATCTGAAATTTTGAAATTTTTACTTTCGGAGATTTCTCATAGTTGAAAATAGCCAAAGACCGTTGATCCCCTTTCTTGATAAGTGTTCGACTCGCATGTTTAACTATCCAAGCTGTGTCTTCATTTTTTTTATCCCAAGAATTCACCACTTTCAACATCCAATCAGTATGCAATCTTGAAAAATCGTTTAGATGATTTGCAACAGATTTTTTAACGTACAATTCTTTATCTGTTTTTAACATTTCTAAAATCGGAAGTGTGTGATTCGGATTTTTTACTACTTCTTCCAAATTGAATGACCATGGTAATCTTGGACGGCAACCTTCACTTGCTAATCTTCTCACATGATGATTTTTATCTTCTGCCCACTTTTTCATAACCGAAAGTGTTTTACCGAAATCACGTTTCAAAAATTCACGAATCGCAAATTCAGAAGAACTGAACTGAGTGAAATATTTTAATGCTTCCATCGATAATTTAAAATCGTTGTGACCATACTGACCAATATAATCGGGAAACAAAAATGAAGTATAATGTGATTTAAATTCAGGAACTACTTTTGAAAGAATGTCTACTGATTTTTTATAATCGTTAGGCAAATGTTGTTTGAGTACAACTGTAGTATTGCGCATCCGCTGATTCAGCGACAAAGCATCAATTCCTTTTGTAACGTCTTTTACAAATTTATC
>JAYVZC010000249.1:0-9159 GCA_043783695.1 Bacteroidota bacterium | reverse complement strand
CAAAACCTGCTTATGAAGAGGCATTGAAACTAAAACCGAATGAAGCATATCCCAAAACAAAAATTGCGGAGATAGATAAAATTTTAGCAGACATAGCTGCAAAAGAAAATTCGGAAAAGGCATTAGCAGAAAAATATACAGCTGCAATAGCCAAAGGAGATAAATCGTTAGCTACAAAAGATTATGTAAACGCAAAAGCAGCATACAACGAAGCGTTAGGTCTAAAATCATCAGAACAATATCCAAAAGATAAAATCTCAGAAATAGATAAAGCCCTTGCAGATGCTGCTGCAAAAGATGCTGCAGAAAAAGACCGTTTAGCAAAAGAAAAATCATTGAATGATAAATACAATGCGGCCATAGCAAAAGGTGATGCAGCTCTTGCTAAAAAAGATTATGTTATAGCAAAAGCAGGTTATACGGAAGCAACAGGATTAAAATCTGCCGAACAATATCCGAAAGATAAATTATCCGAAATAGATAAAGCACTTGCAGATGCTGCAAAAGGTGCAGAGTTGGAAGCAAAATACAAAGCAGTTGTTGCCAAGGCAGATGCAGCATTTAAAGCAAAAACATACGATGCTGCTAAAGTTAGCTACAATGAAGCACTGACAATAAAATCATTAGAGCAATATCCAAAAGATAAATTAGCTGAGATTGATGGCTTACTTGCGAAAGATGCTTCAGCAAAAGAAGTAAATGAAAAATATACTGCGGCAATCGCTAAAGCAGATAAAGCATTTGTCACAAAAATATTTGAAGAAGCAAAAAAAGGATACAATGAAGCACTTGGTTTAAAGCCTGCTGAAGCTTATCCGAAAGCACAATTATTAGCAATTGAAAAAGCACTTGCAGATGCTTCTGCAAAAGATGCAGCAGAAAAAGCACGCTTAGCAAAAGAAAAAGAATTAGCAGAAAAATATGCTGATGCCATTGCAAAAGCAGATGCTTCTTTGAGTTTGAAAGATTACACAAATGCAAAAGCATCCTACAGCGAAGCCCTTACCTATAAAGCAACAGAAAAATATCCTAAGGATAAGATCTCTGAAATTGATGCTATTCTTGCAAAAGAAATGGGCACAAGAGCACTGGACGAAAAGTACAAAGTGGCAATTGCAAAAGGAGATGCCGCTCTTGCTGCGAAAACTTATTCTGTTGCAAAAATAGCTTATACCGATGCATTGGGCTTAAAACCAAACGAAAAATATCCTAAAGATAAATTAGCAGAAATAGAGAAAGTTTTGGCTGATGAAGCGAATGAAAAAGATCGCCTGGCTAAAGAAAAAGAACTCGATGCGAAATATAAAGCAGCAGTTGCAAAAGGTGATGCTGCATTAAAAGCAAAAACGTATGCTCCTGCTAAAGCAGCATATAATGAAGCTTTGGCAATAAAAGCATCAGAACAATATCCGAAAGATAAAATTGCAGAAATAGATGCACTCCTTGCAAAAGAAATGGGAGCTAAGGAGTTGGATGAAAAATACAAAGCTGCTGTTGCAAAAGGCGATGCCGCTTTTAAAACAAAATTATATGATGCTGCAAAAGCCAGTTATAATGATGCATTAGGATTTAAACCTGCAGAGGCTTATCCCAAAGCGCAAATTGCTGCTATCGATAAAGCCATTGCAGATGCCGGTGCTAAGGATGCTGCCGAACAAGCCCGTTTAGCTAAAGAAAAAGAGCTTGCCGAAAAATATGCTGCTGCCATCGCAAAAGGTGATGCTTCATTTGGTGCAAAAAAATACGATGAGGCAAAAATTTCTTATAATGAAGCATTAACATACAAAGCATTAGAAAAATATCCGAAAGATAAAATTGTAGAAATAGATGCACTCCTTGCAAAAGAAATGGGCGCAAAAGAGTTGGAGAAAAAATATAGTGATGCAATTGCAAAAGGTAACGCAGGCTTGAGTGGAAAAGATTATACAACCGCTAAAACTCAGTATAATGCAGCTTTGGCTTTAAAGCCTTCCGAACAATATCCTAAAGATAAATTGGCGGAAATAGAAAAAGCCTTGGCTGAAATTGCCTCTGCAAATAAGGGGAAAGAACTGGAAACAAAATATACAGCTGCTATTGCAAAAGGCGATGCTGCTCTTTCAGCAAAAACATATACTGTTGCAAAAACTGCTTATAACGAAGCATTGTCTTATAAACCATCAGAGAAATACCCGAAAGATAAACTTGCTGAAATAGATGGGCTAATGTCGGGTGATGCCGCTGAAAAGGCTCGCCTTGCAAAAGAAAAAGAATTAGAAGCAAAATATAAAGTCGCTATTGCAAAGGCTGATGCAGCCTTTAAAGTAAAAACATACGATGTTGCAAAAGCCGGATACACTGAAGCACTTGGAATTAAATCTGCTGAGCAATATCCTAAAGATAAACTGGATGAAATAGAAAAAATAGTATCTGAACTTGCTAATAAAAATGCTGCATCAAAAGTATTGAACGAAAAATATTTAGCTGCAATTGCAAAGGGCGATGCCGCTTTTGCTTCCAAAGATTATGACGGAGCAAAAATTTCGTACAACGATGCATTAGATTTAAAATCTGCAGAAAAATATCCTAAAGATAAAATTGCTGCAATTGATGCTATATTAGCGAAAGATGCAGGATCAAAAGAAGTGGAAGCAAAATATAAAGCTGTAATATCTAAGGCTGATGGTGAATTCACTTCTAAAGATTATACTTCTGCTAAAGCATCCTATACCGAAGCATCATCAATAAAACCTTCGGAACAATATCCCAAAGATCAGTTGATCAAAGTGAATGCATTTTTATCCGACATTGCTAAAGGACAAGCTACTCAAGCTAAGTATGATGCTGCTGTTGCAAAAGCAGATGGAATTCTCGCAAAAAAAGATTATTCAAATGCAATTGCAGCATACAAAGAGGCTCAGGCAATAAAACCAAATGAACCTTATCCTGCCAATAAAATTACTGAGATAAATGCTGCTGTAGATGGATTAGCTCGTGCAAAAGAAAAAGATGCTAAATATTTAGATATAATTAGCAAGGCTGATAAATTGTTTGGAGTTAAAGATTATAAATCTGCTAAAAGCAAATATTTGGATGCTTCATTAATAAAATCAACAGAACAATATCCGAAAGACAAGGTTGCTGAAATTGATGTATTGATGAAAAAGAAAAATACTACAGTAACAACAATAACAAATAATAAAGAAGATTTCAAAAGTGAATTAGCGAAAAAATATCCTGAAGGAATTACCGAAGAAAGTGCAACTGAAAATAATGCTAAAGTAACTAGACGGATTGTTGTTAGGGGAATAGAAGGACATTTGTACATTAGGAAGGAAACTTCTTTTGGCCCTATTTATTTCTTTAAAGACGATATACCAATTACTGAAACTGAATATTTAAGCGATACAGAAGTTCGACAACAATAAAAATAAGCGAATGAAAAAAATAATTGCAGCAGTAGTACTCGCATTTTTTGCAACAACTATTCAGGCGCAAAATGAGGTAGAATTAAAATTAACACTTCGTGATGGGAATGTTGTAAGTGGCACTTCCAAAATATCAAGCGTTTCTTTGACTACTGCATACGGGAAGTTAGAAATTCCAATTAAAAATGTTACGGCATTGGATTTAGGAATAAGTAGCGATAAAAGTGTGAACGATAAAGTTGCGAATCTAATAAAACAACTGTCCAATTCTAATGAGCAAATGCGCAAAACTGCGTATGACGAATTAGTGAAAATGGATATAAAAGCAATTCCCTCAATTACTGATTTTATTTATTCATCAAAATACGAACCATCTACATTTGCCGATTATACTGCTGATGGCGCATTGAGCGAGTTGCAATCGAAATTCAATGTTGAAAATAATATTTCTAATAAAGATATTATTTCAATTGATTATGAATATACTATGGGAGGAACTTATGAGTTTACTAAAATTGATTTAAAAACCGAATACGGTACGTTAAGTATTCCAAAAGAAAAAATCAGACACATTGATGTAATGTATTCGGGTGACAATGGAAGTGGAGATATGACTTTTCAATTATTAGGTACAAAACATATTAGTTCAAATACTTCTGGTGGCTGGTTAAAAACCGGTATAATGCTAAAACAAGGACAAAAATTAAATATTACTGCATCCGGTGAAATTACATTTGCAAGTTTGTCTGGTAGCAAATATAAACCCGATGGTTCTATTTCAGGTTCTACAACTGCTCCCATTTCTGATTACGAAGGCGATTACAATTCAGGAAGCACCTACCCTACCTATGGAAATGTTGTTTATAAAATTGGAGAAACATCGACTCAAACATTAAAAGCAGGAGCTAAATATAATGGGACTGCATCTACAAACGGAATGTTATTCATTTCCATCTATGAAACAGTATATAACGCAACTAATTCTGGGAGCTATACCGTTAAGATTTCTTTAAAATAATAATATGATCTCGAAACACTTTTATAAATCAAGCATAGCAACAACATTGTTATGCTTGATTTGTTTTATAGCTTCTGCACAAGTATATTCTAATAAAGAGTCGTCTACTTTTTCTTTTACTGTTGGCATGACAAGCTCCAATCTTATAAAAGATTCAGTTAGCCACAGAGCAGGAATTTTATGCAATGGCGGATTTATAGAAACAGTTGTGTTATCTGATAAAATTAATATTGGCTTGGAATTATTATATACAGGAAAATCTTTTAAAGATGAATCTAAAATTATTAAATTCAGATATTTTTATATTGATGTACCCCTTTATTTACAATATAAAGCAAGTGAAAGCATACGATTTAATTTAGGCGCACAATACTCGTCATTTACAAATTCTAAAATTATTTTTATTGATGGAGGTAATTCCAATGGGGTAAACATTCAACCATTTAATAATATTAAACCGGCAGATGTTGGATTTTTAGTTGGTGCTGAAATTGATTTAACTAAAAATATTGCTCTTGCAGCGCGATACACAATTTCTACATCTACCTTTTTTGAAAAAAACAGTATTAATTTTGGAGTATTTCAATTGTCCTTTAACTATGCTGTTTATCGCTCTCACAAGCAATTTTTAAACCGTCACAAAGAAAAAGAATAAAATGCGTTTACTACGTTTTTTACTTTTAGTTACTTGTCTTTTTTCTATAAACTCCTGCACACAATCTAATGCAGGGGAAACGAATAAGCTTGTTTTAACCGCTAGTATTCCTGACGAAGATTTTATGCCTACGACTAATAAGTATTGCTGGAAATCAAATTATGAGGTTAAAAACGCTATTGTAAATAGAATAGATGTTCCTAAAGGTTTTAATAGAGTAGAAGCAAAAGAAGGTTCGTTTGGTGATTGGCTTCGTTATTTGCCATTACTGCCAGGAAATCCAGATGTGCGTTTGTATAATGGTAAATTAAAAGGATATCAAAGTGGTCACGCAGCTATTCTGGATGTTGATGTTGGGAATACAGATATTCAACAATGTGCCGATGCTGTTATGCGTATGCGTGCCGAATATCTTTATTCTATCAAGGATTATGAAAATTTGCATTTTAATTTTACAAGTGGAAATAACATAGGATTTGGAAAGTGGAGCGAAGGCTATCGAACAGTTATAAAAGGAAATAATGTAACATGGTCGAAAAATGCTGCAAAGGACGATTCTTACAAAATATTCAAAAGCTATTGCAACACTATTTTTAATTATGCTGGAACATCATCTTTGAGTAAAGAATTAAAAAAAGTTCCCAATATAAAAGACATTCAAATTGGAGATGTGTTTATCTTCGGAGGATTTCCCGGTCATGCTGTTTTGGTGATTGATGTGTGTCAAAATTTTGAAACGGGAGAAAAATTATTTATGATTCAACAAAGTTATATGCCTGCTCAGGAAATCCATATTCTTAAAAATTTTAATAATGCGAATATCAGTCCTTGGTACAGCACTGTATTTGAAGGTGATCTGGAAACTCCGGAATGGACTTTTAGTAAAGATCAGCTGATGCGTTTTTAATATTATTTTAAGGAGCTGTTTTGTACACCCAAATATTACAGCCATTGCCGGTCAAACATAAAGCACTGTGCCAGTTTATTTCCATATAAGGGTATAAATCTTTTTTATTTAAATAGAAATAGGTAGACTGTCCTCTGCTACCAGTAAAAGAATTATAATTTCTTTTGGAAGATGTTTTAGCAAAATGTTTTGAAAATTCACGTTTTAATTTTTTGTAACGAATTTTTGCACCCATAGCATTAATCGAATAAAGACTTGTTCCCATTATCCCCATTTCAATATAAACTGTGTCTTGAATATGAATAGATGTACTACCTCTATAATAAATATGTGTATCAGAACTATCTTTTTGATAGTAATATGTATCAAATTCTAGAATGGTAGCTGTAATAGAGTCTTTGTAAAAAGAAGTTTCATAAGCAATAGTATTTGTTTTCAAAAAAACAATAATGCTATCTATTGATTGACACACAGGAATTTTTTCAAAATAATGATTGAGTTTGTTGTTTAATTCTTTGTCCTGAGCGTTACTGATAAAGCTTAAAGTCAAAAAAATCAGAGCAAAAATTTGTTTTTTTTTATTGAGATATATCATATATCAAATTAATATAATTTTCTTTTTGCTATATTTTTTTGCAAAATTCATTTATTATTAGAGTAGTCTCGCTGGTTAAATAATTTATCAGAAATTACTTTTGGTAAAAGCGGATGTAGTATTTGTCCAACATAATTTTTTGGAAATTCTTCTTTGATACCAAATTTCTCAGGCTCATGATCCGGACAAACATAAGTGCCAAACAAAATATCCATTATAGGAGAAATGTTTGCATAATTTCCTCTGTCTCTTTCTATATCGTGATGCCAATGGTGTAACTCTGGCGCTCCAACTAATATTCTAAGCGGACCAATAGGCAAACGAACATTGGAGTGAATGTAAATCGCCCAAATTCCTCTAAAAGCAATTAATCCTGCAATGGTTTCTAATGGAAAGCCTAACAAGAATGCTGGAAGATTAATTAATCCAACTGTGTAAATAGAATCGATTGGATGTTCTCGATGTGCTGCTAGCCAGTCCAAATGCTCTGCTGTATGATGTACTTTATGAAATCGCCATAAAAAATCTACTTTATGCTGGATGCGATGTCCCCAATAAATTAGAAAATCACTAAGTATGACAACTTCAAGTGCTTGAAGCCACCAGGATTGGCTCGAAATATTGGCTCTGAAATTTTTAGGAACAATACCATCTAACCAAAAGCTAAAGTAATTCAATGCCCAAAGTACCAATGTTCCCCAAATAAGATATTGTCCGAAGAAATAGCAGAAATCTAAAAACCAAGATGGGCGAAATATTTTTTGTTTGAATTTTGCTGGAAATACTTTTTCCATTGGCAAAAAAACAAGTAGCAAAAAAAATAAGCTAATAATAGCGGCTTCCGTTGATTTAAAGAATTCCATTTTTAGAAATTATTTTTTAGGCTTTTTAGTACTATCATTAGTAGGTTTATGCTCAAAAATAATAGCTGATTTTGAACTGCTCATGATAGTTGATTTTTGAAGAGATTTTTTATTTGTTGTATCAGAAGGGGCAGTACTGACTTTTTTTGTGGTATCCGTTTTTATAGGACGAGAGATTTTTATTGATTTTGAACTCGACATCATTTCACGATCCATAAGTACTGAATCCTTATTTACAACTGGTGTATCAATTACAGCTAATGAATTTGCCTTGAAATCACTTTCATTCAAATCTGAATAAGTTTGAGAAACAGAATCATTGTCAAATACTTCAACTCTGTAGCAAATGAAAAGAATAATTAAAGTTGCAAAAACAGAAACGGTAAGTATTTTTACTGCAGAAGAAGATGTTTTCATACTATCTAGATTTGATGTTTACCAAATTTACATCAAAACTCCGCAAATAAAAAATCCCTTCATCGATTTCTCAATAAAGGGACTCTCTGCCAAGCCATAATTAAAGCTATTCAAGGACTTCACAATAAATATTAAAGGGTTTTAAACTTCCTATTACATCAAAAATTTCTTGTTGTGAAGATTCAATTCTTAAAACTTTAGCGCAATCGTCTATATCAACCTGCCTGCCGGTAGGCAGGTATTCCATTTTTGTATTTTAGAATGTTTAGATAAAATAGAATCAGCTTTTTTTATCTGTTCTAATGTGTTGGTACCTGCCTGCCGGTAGGCAGGTTTGTTTTATAAATATGTATAGATTGCATAATTGTTTTTTTTAGATTTTGCTTAAATCAATTTTGTTTTATTCTTCTGTTTTGGTTTCTTCATTCATTCCAAACTTGTATCCACATCTTTCTTTAAAGCGTTGTTTGAAACGTTCTTTTTCTTCTGGACTCATGTTTCCCATTTTTTCACGCATGCGTTGTTTCCAACCGTAATGTCTGCCATGATGTCCTTTTCCAAATCCTCCGAATAAAATTTTAGATAAAACGATTAATCCGAGTGTTTGCCAAATGTTGATGATTGGTCCGTGAAATAGAGAAGGCACTAGCCAGTTCCATAAATACATGGTTCCAAAAAGGAAGAGTGGTACAAAGATGGCGATGCCAGCTACAATTTTAAGTACCATTAAGATTTTGAATTTCTTGTTCATTTTAATATGATTTTAGTTGTTTAACAATTCAGTGTAAAGGCTTCTCAAACGTTCTTGTAAAAACAAGACAGCGTAACGTTTTCGAGAGATAACGGTTTTTATTCCCGTATTGGTTTGTTCAGCAATTTCTTTTAAACTTATTCCTTCTATTTCATGAAGTATAAATACTTCTCGTTGGTTTTCCGGCAATTCTTCTAATGTATCGGCTAATACTTCTGATATTAGCTTTAACAATATTTGTTTGTCGGCCGAAGTTTCCATTGAAGGAATAATGTCTGATAATAAAAGTGCTTCGTCTTCATCTGAACCTTTGTAGGATATATCATCCAATCTATCGGGTTTCATTTTGCGATACCAATCGGTAATTTTGTTTCTCGCTACTCTGTAAAGCCACGCTGCAGTATTTTCGATAGTCTCACTTTGCACCAGCTCGTAGAAGACATCCTGCAGGATATCTTCGGCATCCTCTATAGTAGGTGTACGGTTGCTGATGAAAGTTAAAAGCTTTCCCTTTTCCTTGTTAATGGTGTTGGATAGAGCTTGCTC
>JAYVZC010000248.1:0-9184 GCA_043783695.1 Bacteroidota bacterium | reverse complement strand
TAAGCTTGTGTTGCACACCTTTTAGTTCTAACACCTGATGTTTATAATCGAATTTATATTTTCCAATTTCAAATTCTTCCTGATCCGAATTTTTAATTGTATTATTCTCCGATCTTCGTAAGATTGCTTTGATGCGCAACAACAATTCTTCCATGCTGAATGGCTTGGTAATATAATCATCTGCTCCAATAGAAAAACCTTCAATAGCATCTTCCTTCATAGATTTTGCGGTTAAAAACACAATTGGAATGTTTGCATCCAATGCTCTTATTTCTCTTGCTAAAGTAAAACCATCTTTTATAGGCATCATTACATCCAAAATGCAAATTCCGAATTTATCCTTCGAAAAAACATCATAACCTTGTTTTCCATTTGTTGCCAAAACCGTTGAATATCCTTTTGCTTCCAGATATTCTTTTAAAAGACTTCCTAAATTTGGATCATCTTCTACTAATAATATTTTTGTTTTTTCCATAATACTCTACGAATTACGAATATAACGAGTTACGAATCTGCGTAAATAATTATACTCAGGTTTAATTTTTTATTAAATTAATATTTATTGCTACACCAATCATTGCCTAGTGCAATAAATCTGCGTTTAATTTTTTAATCTGCGAATCTGCGGCAACTTTTTAAAGCCCATCAAATTTCACAGATTATTCTTCGCAAGCAAAGAATTTTAATTTTTTACTTCAAAAGGTAAATATAAAGTAAACACACTTCCTTTTCCTAATTCACTTTCTACTTTTATAGAACCACCGTGTTTTTCTACTACTGCTTTAACATAACTTAAACCTAATCCAAAACCTTTTACATTGTGAATGTTTCCAGTCGGCACACGATACATTGTATCAAAAATTCGTTTTTGATTTTCTTTACTTATTCCAATTCCATTATCCTTCACAGAAATAAAAATTCCCTCATCATCATTTCGTGTGCTCACTATTATATTTGGATTTTCTTTTGAATATTTTAATGCATTATCTATAAGATTAAATAAAATATTGGTAATGTGAACTCTATCGGCATTCACAATTGTTTTTGCAGCATTTAATTGAGAAGCAATTTCTCCTTCTTTATTATCTACTTGCAACTTAATGTTTATAAATGTTTGTTCAATCAAAGTATGAATATCAATAGGTTGAATTTTTAATTTAAACTCTCCTTTATCTAGAATAGCAGTTTGCAGAATATTTTCAACCAATAAGCTTAATCGTTTGTTTTCATCTCCTATCATTTTCACATAGTTAGTAATGCGCTCTTGTGATTTTTCAACCGATTTATCATTCAACACTTCAACCGCTAAAGATATTGTGGAAATAGGTGTTTTGAATTCATGTGTCATGTTGCTGATGAAATCATTTTTTATCTCTGATAATTTTTTCTGTTGAAAGATAGTAGAAATGGTATAATAAAACGAAAAAATCAGTGTAAGCATAAACGCTAATGAAACTAGTAACAACCCCCACATTGAACTAAGCAAATAGCGCTGTTGATTTGGAAAAAAAACCGATAAAAATTGTGGTTTAATAAAAATATTATCCGGAGAAAGGTTTACTTTGTAAGGCGAATCGTATATTTTTTTTCCTCTCTCAGAAAGCAAAACCGAATCATAAGGAATTGTTTTAGATGAATTTATTTCGAAAATATAATAGGCAGAAACACCTTTTTGTAAGAGTTCAAATTTTAAGATTGAATCCAATAGTACGGTGTCTACTTTTTGATTAAATCCATTGTATACATTTACGCTTACCAATTCATCAAAAATATCGTTCACCATTGCATTTTTATGTGAAATCCAATTTTGGTTGGACTCAGAAGCAAACTGGTGGAAAAAAGCCGGGCCATCATTTTGAACACGATTGTGAAAATTTCCAGAGGATGTATCGCTTGAATACTCTTTCTGGCGCATTTTCTTTACCACAACTCCATTTGAATCTGTAGAATATTCCTCAATTATTTTTACGTTAACATTGTTGTTTCTAATGATACAATTTTTATTATCGTTCATCGAATCGCAAACAAACTCTTTGGACTTGGATGTTATTCCTTTCACACTTGCAGTGATGATTCCCTGCTTCCTAAAATTAAATTTTTGAGTAATTTTTGCAGCGGCCGATTGTTTCTCCACTCGTAAAACAACATTGTTCAAAGCTTCATTTACACTCTGCTCAAAACGTTGTTCGCCTAATGTAACAGCATTGTTCACCCAATAGATTTGAATGGCAACTAAACCTACTAGTGCCAAGCTTGCCATTATGGTGATAATGCGAATGTTTCCTCTGTTCATCATTGTTCCTATCAAAAATAAGGGTTTACACTGTGCACATATCTCACTTAACATAATTTAACAGGGCTTTGACATCCGTTGGTTTGATTGTGATATATGTTAAGAGGTTATTAAAAGAGACCTCTTTTTATTTTATTTTCAGTAAATTTGAAAAAATAAAATTCACCACTAAGGCACTAAAAACACTAAGCCTTAGTGAACCTATTTGAACTTAGTGTCTTAGTAGTAAAAAATGATAAAAATAAAAAACTACATCAACGGTGAACTAATTGAGCCAACAGGCAAACAATACATCGATAATTATAATCCTGCTACAGGAAAAGTATATTCACTTATTCCCGATTCGGATGAAAAAGACGTGGAATTGGCTACACAAGCAGCTTTAAAAGCATTTCCAGCTTGGAGTAATATTGCAAAAGATGAACGCTCTCGCATCTTGCTTGCGATTTCTGCATTGATTGACAAAAATTTAGATCGCTTAGCTGTTGCTGAATCAATCGATAATGGAAAGCCTGTTACTTTAGCTAAACTAGTTGATATTCCGCGTGCTGCTGCCAATTTTCATTTTTATGCAACAGGCATTTTACATTATGCTTCTGAAAGTCATTCGATGGAAGATACTGCAATCAATTATACTGTAAGAAATGCAGTTGGTGTTGCAGGCTGTATTTCCCCATGGAATTTACCTTTGTATTTATTTACCTGGAAAATTGCTCCGGCTCTTGCAGCAGGAAACTGTGTGGTAGCAAAACCTTCGGAGATTACTCCGATGACTGCGTACTTGCTTTCTGAATTATGTATTGAAGCCGGATTACCAAAAGGCGTATTAAATATTGTTCACGGTTACGGACATAAAGTAGGTTCAGCCATTACTGCTCATCCTAAAATTCCTTTGATTTCCTTTACAGGTGGGACAAAAACAGGAGCTGAAATTGCAAAAGTCGCTGCTCCAATGTTCAAAAAATTATCCTTAGAATTGGGAGGAAAAAATCCAAATATCATTTTTGCAGATTGTGATTTTGAGAAAATGATGAAAACAACTCTACAATCATCCTTCGCAAATCAAGGACAGATATGTCTTTGCGGGTCAAGAATTATGATTGAACGTTCCTTGTACGAAAAATTCAAAATCGAATTTGTTGCAAAAGTACAAAAAATGAAAGTTGGAAATCCGGCAGCTGATGATACTAGAATTGGTGCTGTTGTTTCTAAATCGCACATGGAAAAAATTTTGTCCTATGTTGATTTAGCAAAACAAGAAGGAGGAAAAGTATTGTGCGGAGGAGCTCAAGTAAAGCTGGATGGAGAATTTGCTGAAGGATATTATATTGCTCCAACCGTAATTGAAGGATTAGCATATAATTGCAGAACCAATATGGAAGAGATATTCGGACCTGTTGTAACTATTATGCCTTTTGATACAGAGGAAGAAGCCCTGCTTTATGCGAATGCAACACAATATGGTTTATCATCCACTCTGTGGACAGAAAATTTAACTCGTGCACATCGTATGGCAAATAATATTCATGCAGGAATTGTTTGGATCAACTGTTGGCTTTTACGTGATTTAAGAACTCCGTTTGGTGGAGTAAAAAACTCTGGAGTTGGTCGTGAAGGAGGGTTTGAAGCATTACATTTTTTTACGGAACCTAAGAATGTTTGCATCAAGTTAAAATAGATTTTTGTTTGCTTAAACAAAAACACAGGGAATTTTATTCTAAAAAATAGTTTACAGAGCTCCTTAGAATTGTTGTCTCGGATTTAGAATAACTTTGATTACAGGATAATTCAATTTTAGTATTAACAAACGATATCATTCACTGGAGGAATTGGTGGATCATCCATAATTCTCTTTAAATTCAACGCTTTGGGTGGAGCAATAATCAAAGGAACCGTTTCAACTGTAACCGAACTGGTATCCAATCCAAACGCTTTTTCTTCCGACAAACTTAAGTGTTTTAAGAAGGCGTAAATGTCTAAAATTAATTTTTCATAAAAAGGTAATTCATTTTCATACGATAAAAATTTTTCGATGACAATGAACCTGAAATCACCAATGATATTATTTTTATTCAATGATTTATAGCGACTAGTAATATCCACTTCTTTGTTCTTTACCAAATCTTCAACTACTTTTCGGAACATTAAGTTTACTTTCGGAGCGACACGGAACCCTAATCTGAAATCAATACGAATTACATCATCGTGAATAAACTCACTCACTTTGTATTCCATACGATAAGGTTCATCTACAACGTCAACGTGTACAAACCAATAGATATCGGCACGTTTCGGTTGCTTTTGCATAATCGAATAAATAATTTTCGATTCTATTTCTTCGTGATTATCAGCACTTGTTAAATACACCAAGTGTGTAGCATATTTAGGAACACTTAAGTCTCTACTTAAATCTTCCAGTATTGGTAAGTGATCAGCAAGTTTAACAAATTCAACATATCGGTTTCTGATTTTGCGTGCGTAATACCAAACGAGCATTACCGTAATTAGGACACTTGCAATCAATAAAGTAATCCATCCACCATGAGTAAATTTACTCAAATTAGCAACTAAGAATGAGGTTTCTATTGTTAAATAAGTAACAAGGCACAAGAATGTAAATATAGGATTGTAGCGTTTAATAATCATGTAATAGGTTAATAGCGTAGTTGTCATTAACATGGTTAATACAATTGCTAAACCATAAGCGGCTTCCATTCCTGACGACTCTTTGAAATAAAGAACAATTCCAATACATCCTGCTAACAGCAACCAATTCACAGACGGAATATACAACTGGCCTTTTAATTCGGTTGGATATTTTACTTTTACTTTTGGCCAAAAATTTAATCGAATAGCCTCATTTATTAAAGTAAACGAACCACTGATTAAAGCTTGACTGGCAACAATGGCTGCCATGGTTGCAATTATAATTCCTGCAGGTACAAACCAATCAGGCATGATTCCAAAAAATGGGTTTATTGAACTTACTATTTTACCTGCTGCATTTTTGGTTACTAATGAAGTTCCTTCATGTTGAGCAATCAGCCAAGCGCCTTGCCCAAAATAATTAAGAAGAAGAGCTGTTTTTACAAAGATCCAACTGATACGAATATTTTCTCTTCCACAGTGACCTAAATCAGAATACAATGCTTCTGCACCAGTAGTACAGAGAAATACAGCGCCCAACACCAAGAATCCTCCCGGATGTTGAAACAATAATTTATAAGCATAATAAGGGTTTACGGCACCAACAATGCTAATGTTTGTCATCATTTGTGCAGCACCCAAAATGCTTAACATTAAGAACCAGACCAACATAACTGGACCAAAAAATTTTCCTATGAATTTTGTTCCAAATTGTTGAATAGTGAATAAAGCAACAAGAATAAAAATGACAATTGGAACAGTATGTATTTCCGGATTTATTCCACGCAATCCTTCAACAGCAGAAGCAACAGAGATTGGAGGAGTAATAATGCCATCCGCTAAAAGCGTACTTCCACCAATGATTGCAGGATACATCAACCATTTTATCTTAGCTCTACGCACCAAAGCATATAAGGAAAAAATTCCTCCTTCACCTTTATTATCCGCACGAAGCGTAAGAACTACGTATTTTAAGGTAGTTTGTAAGGTAAGGGTCCAAAAGATACAAGAAAGACCGCCTTTTATGGTATCAGCATCAATGGGTGCATCGCCTGCAATGGCTTTCAATACATACAGAGGAGAGGTTCCAATGTCGCCAAAAATTATACCTAATGTTACGAGTAGCGCTGCGGCTGAAACTTTGTGAACGTAATGATGATGGTCTTTGCCCATAGGGGTGCGAAATAAACGCAGACAAAATTACAAAATAATAAAGCATACAGGCATCAAAATTTCGACAAATAATTACAGATCTAGTATAAAGGTATCAAAATCGTGTTTGAATTCAATCAATAGTCGACTGACTAATTGTTCGATTTTTTAAAAGGCATACTTACCAAATAGACGCCAAAGACAATCAACACGGCAGCAGTAATTTTCCTTAGATCGAGTGTGTCATTTCTATAGATAAAAATAGCGAACAAAGTAGCTAAGAATGGCTGGAGATAAATATAAATACTAACTATAGATGGACTTAGTGCTCTTAGTGCATAAGTATTTAATACATAGGCGAAAAAAGTCGTTCCAATTACCACAAATAATATATCGTACCAAATTACAGGTGGAAGAGTTTCCCATTTCACTTGTGTAAACTCGTTAAATCCGAAAGGAAGCACGTATAAAAATCCAAAAAGAAAAACCCATTTTACGATGGTGAACGTATTGTATTTGTGCATCAGAGGTTTTACCAGAACTAAATATAAAGCCCAAGAGATTGAATTGATAAGTATCATCAAATCTCCATTGATTGTTTCGGAGCCGAATGAAAATGATTTATTAAACAACAACAAAAGCAGTGCTCCTGCAATTCCAAGTCCGATACCAAATAATTTATTTACAGAAACTTTTTCTTTTAAAACGGCTGCTGCAATCAATAAAACTACAATTGGATTCGAGATCATAATAATGGAAGCATTGATTGGAGTGGTGATGCTTAATCCTTTTAAAAACAAAAGTTGATTGCATGCAACACCAAATACAGCCAATAAAGCAAAACGAGGTAAATCTTTCTTATCAATTTTTTCTCTGATAAAAAGAGAACTCACTAACCAGAATAAAATTAATGCTCCACCAACTCTCATCAATACAAATGCAAAAGGCTGAACGTGCAATGGCATAACTTCTTTGGCAATGGAATAGTTTGCTCCGTAAATTATATTTACAGCAATTAATGCGAGGTGGGCTTGAAGGACTTTATTCACAGACCCCTCCCCAGCCCTCCCCAAAAGGGAGGGAGCAGATTATCTTGAAATTATATTTATAACGTTTCATGTAAAGCTAAAGTTCGGCTTTAACAGCAGCGACTGTACTTTTAGAATTTCCGACAAATATTTTACTGCCAATAACAATTACAGGTCGTTTCAAAAAAGTGTATTCTTCTAAAATATATTTTCTAAAATCATCTTCAGTCAATTTCATTTTATCTAAACCAAGAGCACGGTATTTTAATGCAACACGACTAAACAACGCTTCGTAAGTTCCAGTCAATTTTTCCATTTCAGCCAATTGATCAAAAGTTGTTTTTTCAGTTTTAATATCCTGAAATTCAAAATTTTTTGTCTTTAATCCAAGTTCCGTAATGATACGAGAGCAAGTGGAACATGAGCTGAGATAATATATTTTTTTCATTTATGATTTAATTTCTAATCAACATCCTCGACACACCCCTTGCCTCTCTCGAGAGGGGAATAAATCCAATTACGATTAAACTTACACGCAGATTCTTAATTAGTCGTCACACTGAACGCCATGCCGGCCGGCAGGCAGGTAGTCGAAGTGCCTTATCCAAAACCTATTCTACTGCCGAAAGTTTTATCATGTTTGACTTTCCCATTTCGCTTAAAGGAATACTTGCGATATTAATAATCAAATCCCCAGTCTTCACTTCCCCGCTTTTTTTCAAAATAAATTTAATGTCGGCAATCGTATGGTCTGTGCTGATATTTTTATCGTAATAAAAACCACGAACACCCCAAACTAAATTTAAAGTGGTAAGAATATCATAATTATCTGTAAAAACAAAGATCTCTGCTTTCGGGCGGTGACTTGCTAATTTAAAGGCAGTGTAGCCCGAATGAGTCATGGTTACAATTGCAGCAGCATTTGTGCGTTGAGCCATTTTTGCAGCGGTATAACAGATTGAATCTGAAAGAAATCTTTGATTGTGAATATCAACTTCGGGTGCCGCATTATCGCGATTATAAACATCACTTTCTTTTTCAACGTGTTCAATAATTTTTGTCATTGCCTCTACTACTTTTGCAGGATGATTTCCGACAGAAGTTTCACCACTCAACATTACAGCATCGGCACCATCCATTACACTGTTTGCAACATCGTTCACCTCCGCACGGGAAGGACTGATATTGGTAATCATACTTTCCATCATTTGCGTAGCGATAATAACGGGCTTGGATGCTTCCAAACATTTGCGAACCAACATTTTTTGGACTACCGGGACCTCTTGCATTGGAACTTCAACCCCCAAATCGCCACGAGCAACCATCAATGCATCTGTTTCTTTAATAATGTTATCAATGTCAGCAACGGCTTCTGGTTTTTCAATTTTTGCAACTACACGTGTTCTAATATTTTGATTAAAATTTTGAATCAAATGTTTTAGTTCAATAATATCAGCAGCAGAGCGCACAAATGAAAGTCCTACCCAATCTACTTTGTGAGTCAATGCAAAATCTAAATCTTTCAAATCTTTTTCTGTTAAACAAGGCAATGATATTTTTGTGTTCGGAAGATTTACGCCTTTTTTAGAAGATAAAATTCCACCATGACCAACAACGGCTTTTACTTCATTTTTTCCGTTAGTAGAAACTACCGTTAATAGAAGTTTTCCATCATCAATCAAAATATTTTCTCCAACCTTTACGTCCTTTGGAAATTGCGGGTAAGTAATATATAATCGTTCAGCAGTTCCAACACATTCGATTGTAGTGATGATTACTTCTTTTCCTGCTACCAATTCAACTCCATTATTTTCTACAACCCCAATACGCAATTTAGGCCCTTGCAAATCAGCCAGAATTGCAGTGTGTGTCCCTAGTTTTTTATTGATTGTACGTATCGCATTAATTTGTTCCAATACATTTTCATAAGAGCCGTGCGAAAAATTTATTCTACATACATCTGCTCCTGCTTTGATCATTTCTTCAATTACTTCCGCAGACGAAGATGCCGGCCCAAGTGTTGCAACAATTTTTGTTCTTTTCATACTTTACTTTTTACTTTTAC
>JAYVZC010000247.1:0-3883 GCA_043783695.1 Bacteroidota bacterium | reverse complement strand
AACATCAAAATAAATAAGCATATTACAGCAACTAATAAAATCCATACGAGAAAAAGGAGGATCACGCAAAATGTTGTGAGGAGCAAATACACACATTTCACGAATTTCTTTAGCAATACGATAATTTTCGCCAGTCTTCGTAAAGAAACGATCTAAATATTTTTTGGAAATAGATTTTATGCTATTTATTGAATATTCACCGAGTCGAGCATCATCAATTGCCTGTTCACTAAGGTCGGTAGCAAAAATTTGAACGGGTATTTTTTTTGTTTTTTTATCCTGTAGTTCTGTGATCAGCATAGCAATTGAATATGCTTCTTCGCCAGAGGAGCAAGCAGGAACCCATATTCTCAGCGTTTCATTATTCGTTTTACTCTTAAGAAGTTTCGGCAAAAAAGTGGTTTTTAAATATGCGAAAGCTTCTTTATCTCTAAAAAAACTAGTTACATTAATAAGCAAACTTCTATAAAGCAAATCTATCTCATTATTTTTTTTTAGTAAGAGCTTTAAATATTCCTTTATTGTTTTTGAACCACATTGAAGCATTTTATGGTTTATTCTTCTTTTAATAGTGGGCATTTTATAATGACTGAAATCTACACTAGTCTCTTTATGCAAAAGTTCGAAAATAGTTTTTAAGTCTGGGTTATTATCTTCAACAACATTTTTTTTTGTTCCTTTACCAATGTGAGGGAATATGCCGTTTTTGCTAAACAGAACTAATTTGCGGGCAATTTGTTTAGGTGATAAAATAAAATCTACCGCACCGGAAGCAATAGCTGATTTAGGCATACTGTTGGCTTGTGCCGAATCGTCCTGTGCAAAGGTAAGGCCTCCTTCTTCTTTAATTATTTTCAATCCGTTTGTTCCATCGTTTCCGTTCCCGGAAAGCACTATGCCAATAACATTTTCTTTATGCGTTTCAGCCAGCGAAGAGAAGAGAACATCAATGGATATACTAGAACTGTTTTTCGGCCGCGGAAGTAATTTAATATGCCCGTCTGTTACTTTAATTATTTTATTGCTCGGAATTACATATACATTATTTGGAGCCATGTGCTCCATGTTTTCTATTTCTTGCACTTTCATTTTAGTGATCTTGGATAAAATAGAAGTGAGTGCGCTTTTATAATCCGGATTAAGATGTTGCACATATATAAATGCCATACCCGTATTGGAAGGTAAGCTTCTTAATAAAATACTTACTGCTTCCAATCCACCAAGTGAAGAGCCAATAGCCACTATGGTGAAAGATTTAGTTTTGCTATTTTTTTTAAGAAGCGACTTTTTTTTAATCAAGGTGGATGTAACTTTCATTATAGTATGGATTTGTTGTAAGGTACTCCATTTTAAAGGGATAACCTATATACTTTAGTTATATTTAATTTAACTCAGGCACTTGCTATAAATAGGCATGTTTGAAGGGAGAGGTGCCATCATAAAGAAATCCTTTCCATAGACCAAAACTGTTTTTTTCGGTTCAAGACGATGCGCTTGGAAATTTATGTAAGGGTACTAATCTAAATTTTTTTGCAAACAAATAAAAATGTTTTCAATTTGTCAGCATAAACAAATATCCCATCGTTTAATTAGCCGGAATATAAATATCAAACGTGGCTCCTTTATTTAATTCTCCGGTTGCTGTGATAATGCCGTTGTGATTCTCTACTATTTTTTTTACAATTGCCAATCCGATGCCGGTTCCTGCGTATACTTCTTTTCCATGAAGTTTTTGGAATACACCAAAAATACGTTCACTAAAATGTGGTTCGAAGCCAATGCCATTGTCCTGAATGATAATGTGGTAATAGTTTTTTCCGGGAGAAAGTTTTTCATTATTTAATTTACTGCCTTTTGCAACTTTGCACTCTATTTTAATATGAGAGGGAGTATCGGCTCGTGAAAATTTTAGAGCATTGCTGATAAGGTTGTACATAAGCTGACGAAACTGAAAGGGGATAATGTTTGCAGAGCATAGTTCGGTAGCTTCAATGGTTGCATTTTTTTCCTGGATGGTATCTCTCAATTCTGTTTTTACATCTTCAACAATTGTACTGAGTTCTGTTTTTTCGAATTTGAGTTCTGTTGTAGAGATGCGGGAGAAGGCAAGTAAATCATCAATGAGTTGTTGCATCCTACCTGCAGCCAATTGCATTCTCTTGAAATTGTATTTGCCATTATCTGACAAATTTTTATTTTCATTTTCAAGGATAATCGTAACAAAGGTTTGTATTTTACGCAGTGGTTCTTGCAAATCGTGACTTGATATATACGTGAAGGCTAAAAGCTCCTTGTTGGCAATGATCAACTCTTCTGCCCGTTTTTCTTTTTCTTCGTTTTGGAATGCAAGTTCTTTATTGGCAATAATTAATTCAGCAGCTCGTTTTTCTTTTTCTTCGTTTTGGAATGCAAGTTCTTTGTTGGCGATAATTAATTCCGCAGCCCGTTTTTCTTTCTCATCATTTTGAAAAGCAAGTTCTTTATTGGCAACATCTAATTCCGCAGCCCGTTTTTCTTTCTCATCGTTTTGAAATACCAGTTCTTTATTGGCAACATCTAATTCAGCTGCTCTCTTTTCCTTCTCATCATTTTGAAAGACAAGTTCTTTGTTGGCAACAGCTAATTCGGCTGCCCGTTTTTCTTTCTCATCATTTTGGAATACAAGCTCTTTGTTGGCTACGTCCAGCTCGGCAGCCCGTTTCTCCTTCTCATCATTTTGAAATGCAAGTTCCTTGTTTGCAACAGCTAATTCCGCAGCCCGTTTTTCCTTCTCATCATTTTGAAATACAAGTTCTTTGTTGGCAACATCTAATTCGGCTGCCCGTTTTTCCTTTTCATCGTTTTGAAATACAAGTTCTTTGTTGGCAACAGCTAATTCGGCTGCCCGTTTTTCTTTCTCATCATTTTGGAAGACTAGCTCTTTGTTGGCAACAGCTAATTCTGCTGCACGTTTTTCCTTCTCATCATTTTGAAATGCGAGTTCCTTGTTTGCCACAACTAATTCTGCTGCACGCTTTTCTTTCTCATCATTTTGGAAGACAAGTTCCTTATTTGCAACATCGAGCTCAGCTGCCCGCTTTTCTTTCTCATCATTTTGAAAGAGAAGTTCTTTATTGGCAACAGCTAATTCGGCAGCTCGTTTTTCTTTCTCGTCATTTTGGAAAATCAGCTCTTTGTTGGCAATGTCCAATTCAGCAGCACGTTTTTCCTTTTCATCGTTTTGAAATACAAGTTCTTTGTTGGCAACATCCAATTCCGCAGCACGCTTTTCCTTTTCATCGTTTTGGAAGGCAAGTTCTTTGTTCGCCACAGCTAATTCCGCAGCCCGTTTTTCTTTTTCATCATTTTGAAAGAGAAGTTCTTTATTGGCAATAGCTAACTCCGCAGCACGTTTTTCTTTTTCATCATTCTGAAAAGCAAGTTCTTTGTTAGCAATTGCTAGTTCCGCAGCACGTTTTTCTTTTTCATCGTTTTGAAATAGGAGTTCTTTGTTGGCAATTACTAACTCTGCTGCTCTTTTTTCTTTCTCATCATTTTGAAAAGCCAATTCTTTGTTAGCAATATCCAATTCAGCAGCACGTTTTTCCTTTTCATCATTTTGAAAAGCAAGTTCTTTGTTGGCAATTGTTAATTCAGCGGCACGTTTTTCTTTTTCATCATTTTGAAAAGCCAATTCTTTGTTAGCAATATCTAATTCCGCAGCACGTTTTTCCTTTTCATCATTTTGAAAAGCAAGTTCTTTGTTCGCTATCGTTAATTCGGCAGCACGTTTTTCCTTTTCATCATTTTGGAAGACCAGCTCTTTGTTGGCAATGTCCAATTCAGCGGCACGTTTTTCTTTTTCGTCATTTTGAAAGGCAAGTTCTTTGTTGGCAACATCTAA
>JAYVZC010000246.1:0-3883 GCA_043783695.1 Bacteroidota bacterium | reverse complement strand
TGGATTTAAACTTAGTTAAAGAGATGAAAAACTTATCTGAAAAAGAAGCAGCTTTAATTAGTTCCCTTCTTGATAAACTTAGAGGCTAAAAAAATTTGATATAATATATGTATATACATTAAATGTAATAATTGATAAATTAATAATTAAAAACAAAAAAAACAAAATGGAAACACTAACTAAGAATGAAGTAAAAACTTGGTCAATAGATCAAGCACACTCAAGCGTACACTTTTCAGTTAAACACATGGTGATTGCAAAAGCTAAAGGTTCTTTTGGAAGCTATAAGATAACAGCTGAAACAACTGGATTAGATTTTGAAAATGCAAAAATTGATTTGGAAATCGATGTAAATTCAATCAATACAGGAGCTCCTGACAGAGACGGGCATTTAAAATCGCCAGACTTTTTTGATGTGTCAAATTTCCCTGCAATTAAATTCAGTTCTAAAGAAATGAAAAAAATAAATGAAGAAGAATATGTTTTATCTGGAGACATAACCATCAAAGGAATAATAAAACCAATTGAATTCAAAGTAAACTATGGCGGACAAGTTGTAGATCCTTATGGAAACACAAGAGCAGGTTTTGCATTAGAAAGTTCAATAGATCGTTTTGATTTTGGTTTAGAATGGAATGCTTTATTAGAAGCAGGTGGAGCAATGGTTGGAAAACAAGTAAAACTTGAAGCAGAAATTGAAGTTATACTTTCAAAATAATTTATCTTTATAAAATCATGGAAACAACAAAGCATATTACACCAGCATTATTTGTGAGTCACGGCTCACCCATGAATGCAATAGCAAAAAATGCTTACACCAATGATTTGAATAAAATTGGAGAACAATTAAGTAATGTAAGCGCCATCTTGGTTATTTCAGCACATTGGGAAACCTCTGGAACTTACATTACCAACTCCGAAACAATGCCAACCTATCATGATTTTGGCGGGTTTCCTGAAGAATTATTTGCAGTGGAATATCCTGTTAAAGGCGCAATCCATTTAATCCCTGAAATTGAAAAGCTAATTGGAGAACCATTAAAGCAAGATTCGAAAAGAGGTTTAGATCATGGAGCTTGGAGTATGTTGCTGCATTTATTTCCAAAAGGAAATATTCCTGTTTTACAAATGAGTTTGGATAGAAATAAAACATTTGAACAACATTATGAATTGGCAAAAAAATTAGCTCCCTTACGCAAACAAAATGTGCTAATACTTTTAAGTGGAAATTTAACACATAATTTTTCACATGCCGATTTTAGAAACATTGACGCTAAGCCAATAGATTGGGCTATAAAATTTGATGAAACAATAAAAAACGCTTTTTTAAACAATGATGCAGATACACTTGTTAATATTGAGAAAAAAAGTGATGTTTACAAAATCAATCATCCTTCAAACGACCATTATCTCCCCCTACTCTATTTAATGGGCGTTAGAAATGAAAATGATATAGTAGAATTTCCTCACATGAGTTGGCAACACGCCACTTTGAGTATGAGACATATTTTATTAAATTAAATTGATACAGCATGAATACTTACATGATTTGCATTGAATTACCAACTGAAATAACGGAAGAGTTTGTTTCATTGATTCCTAAACAAAGGAAAAAAATAGATGAATTAATGGACGAAGGAAAAATTCTTCATTACTCCTTAGCAAATGACCGTTCCAAAGTTTGGGTAACACTTGTAGCAGCTTCCGAAAACAGAGTAATGGATATTTTGACAACATTTCCAATGATTCATTTCATGAAACCAGAAATTTTTGAGTTGGCATTTCACAACAGTGTATCGAACGAGTTACCAAAATTGATAATGAATTAGACAAAGTAACACAGAGCATACGGAGTAAGCAGAGTTGCACGGAATTTTTTAATTTTCCAACTATTTTCTTCTCTGTGAAGCTCTTTAAAATCAGTGGTCTCTGTGTTAAAAAACATAAAAACTAATTACAAATGAAAACGATTTTTCACAAAGCAGAAGACAGAGGTCATGCAAACCATGGCTGGTTAAACGCACATCACTCTTTCAGTTTCGCAAGTTATAACGATTCAAGTAAAGTCCAATTTGGATTGTTAAGAGTATTGAACGATGACATTATTGCACCAGGAATGGGCTTTGGAATGCATCCACATGATAATATGGAAATTGTTACAATTCCTTTAAGTGGAACATTGGAACATAAAGACAGCATGGGAAACATAGGAGTAATTCGTCCAAATGAAATACAAGCCATGAGTGCTGGATCCGGACTAATGCACAGCGAATACAATCATTCAAAAACAGAACCAATTAACTTATTACAAATTTGGGTTTTCCCGAAAGAAAAAAACATCACTCCACGTTACGATCAAAGAGTATTTTCCGAAGAAGATAAAAATGGAAAATTCAAAATCATTGTAGCTCCAATAAAAGTAGATGATATTATGTGGATCAATCAAGATTCATATTTCTCCTTAGGGAAATTTAAAGCGGGAAGTAATGTTGATTATAAAATTCAGCACAAAGGCAATGGCGCATATATTTTTGTTATTGATGGAGAAGCAAACATTGAAGGAAATAAAACAGGAAAACGCGATGCAATTGGGATTTGGGAAACAGAAAAAATTTCAATGGAAGTAAGTGCTGATTCAGAAATATTGGTGATTGAGGTTCCGATGAATTAATAAAAGAAGAATTCTCAACTAAGATGTCATACTGTGCTACGACACGGGATAACGGTTGCGAAAAGACATTTCTTCGCAAGCCCTCTAATTATATTTTAATGCCAATTATTAAAATATCATCAACTTGTTCCAATTCACCTTGCCAATTTTCAATCGATTTTTCAAGAATAGCTTTCTGCTCATCCATTGACTTATTTCCATTAGATAAAACAATTTCTTGAAGTTGTTTGTATTTGAATTTTTTTCCTTTTGGTCCCCCAAACTGATCGGCATAACCATCTGTAAAAACGTAAACTATATCTCCATTTTCTACTTTAATCTCTATATTAGTGAAACTCTTTAACTCTTCACCAATAAATAATCCTATCGGTTGTTTGTCCGCTTTTATTTCTTCTATTTTATTATCCCGTAATAACCACAATGAATTAAATGCACCAGAATATTCTAACGTACCTAGTGTTTCATCATAAGAACACAAGGCAATGTCCATTCCATCTTTTACAGCCGAATCCTCCATCGACTGCTTTAATGTTTTTGTAATTCCCTTATTTAATTCATTTAAAATTAAATTAGGGCGAGTTAACCCATGTTCATTAATGGCTTGATTAAGTATATTGTAACCTACGATACTCATAAATGCTCCTGGAACCCCATGCCCTGTACAATCAACTGCTGCAAATAGTTTTTTGTTTCCCCATTGTTCAAACCAATAAAAATCTCCGCTCACAATATCTTTTGGTTTATAAAACACAAATGATTGAGGAAATAATTTTTTTATAAATTCATTACTTGGCAAAATTGCCTCTTGTAAACGCTTTGCATACTTTATACTATCTGTAACTTCTTTATTTTTCCCCTCTAACAAATTACTTTTCTCTTCAATTTCGCTATATGCAAATTGAAGTTTACTATTCGCTTTTTGCTTTTGCTTTAAGTTTCTAAAAATTAAAAATGCTACTACTAGTATAAGAACAAAACCAAAAATCAAAAAATTACGAATAATTTTTTGTCGCTTTACAGCTTCCTTTTGCTCTAATTCTTTCTTTTCCCTATCTAAATTTTCTTTTTCAGTTTGTTTTGAAAATGAATATTGCAACTCCGCTTGTATAGATTTTTCTGTATTTTCTTTATTATAAACGCTGTCTTTATAAGCATTGTAAATCTTAAAATACTTCAAGGCATCGACAGATTTACCGATATGTTCGTAAGAAT
>JAYVZC010000245.1:0-9194 GCA_043783695.1 Bacteroidota bacterium | reverse complement strand
ATGTCGTTTTTTAAGAATTAACAGGTCGCTCCTCTGGAGCTTTTACAACAAATGTAATTTTAAGTTCTATAAACAGGTCGCCTCACTGAGGCTTTATATAGCTCCGTAGGAGCTATCTGTTTGTAGAATTTTGATATTGGAAATTAATAAAGCTCCAGAGGAGCGACCTGTTTAGAAGGTTAATAATCCTTAACTAAACGACATTGGGAGCACGGGATGACAATTGCATTAGGTTAATCAATCCGTCATACTGAGCGCCATGCCTATCGGCAGGCAGGTAGTCGAAGTGTCAATTAGGTGGTCTGTTATCTCTTAATTTATCTAACAATACTCTTTTAAATTGTTCTTCTGCAGCATATAAACGTGAAACTTTTTTCATCGGAAGTACACCTTTAAATTTTGTGTTGTATTCTTTTTGCAGGTCTAATTCTTTTTGTCGAAAGGCTAAATCATTATCAATGGCAAGTTCAATTTCTTTATCAGTAAGGTCTTCGAAATTCTTTTTCGCTTCACGTTCATCTTCTCTGCGCTTTTTGCGAAGATCCTGAAGATTATCGCTATACTGATTGTATACAGGCCAAAATTTTTGTGCCTCTTCCGGAGTTAGATCGAGCTTAGTTGTTAAAAAAGCAATTTTCATCGCTTCAATATTATCTTTCTTTTCCTGTTGACGTTCGCCTTTCCCTTTAGGAGGCGGTGGTCCCATTGGTTGTGAATAGGCTATTTCCACAAAGGAAATAAAGACAAGGAGGAGAATGGTTTTTAGAGCAGATGTTTTCATCAGTATATATTTATTCGTTATAATTCGTTTTAGATTCGTAAAAATCCGTACCTATAATTCGTTATTTAAACTTGATTCGTCAATATTGTTATCTAGAAGATAATTTTTTATGTTGTAATCATCCTCCGAAACGCTTTCTTTTTCAATACAAGCATCGGCAGTAAGTTGTTCAATAATTTCTGATTCATCGATGTAATATAAATGGTCTTCAAGAGAAAGTTCTTCCGTTTCATTTTTTAGTTCCACTTTGTTGTTAATGTAATTGATTCCTACTATGCTAACAAAAATAATAGCAATTAAAGGAAGGGCAAAGCGAGGTTTTAAGAACAGAAACAACCATTCGAAATAAGAAGCTTTGTCTTTGCTTTCAACAACTCTTTCCTGAATAATGCTTGGTAATTCTTCAAAATAATCGGTAGGGACTTCAAACGGATTGAATTTATCAATGCTTAAAAGAGTAGGAGCTAGGTCTTTTATTTCTTCACAATCATCAATACGGTTTTGCAATTTTGATGTGAAGGAATCAAAATAATCATTGGATGCGTTAAATGGACTATTGGCAGCGTATTTAGAGAGCTTAGGAGCCATTCCGCTTAAATCATTATCCTCATTTATGTTTTGATCGTTGTTCATTTTTTCTTTGATTGCTTTTGTGTCAAAAGGTTTAATCTTTTGTCAGATAAGTTTCAATTTTTTTTACAGCATGGTGATAAGATGCTTTTAGCGCCCCAACTGATGTTTCAAGGATCTTGCTCATTTCTTCATATTTCATTTCATCAAAATACTTCATATTAAAAACAATTCGTTGTTTGTCGGGCAGTGTTAATATGGCTTTTTGAAGTTTGGTTTGTATCTCATCACCTTTGTAATAACTGTCACCTTCCAGGTTGTTCGCTAAAAATGCGGAAACATCATCCAGAGGAATGCCGGCACGTTTTTTCTTTTGGTTTAAGAAGTTGATGGATTCGTTGGTAGCAATGCGATACATCCAAGTAAAAAGTTGTGATTTTTCTTTAAAATTGGAAAGATTTTTCCATACTTTAATGAAAACATTTTGAAGCACATCATCGGTATCATCATGGTCTATAATTATTTTGCGGATATGCCAGTAAAGTCTTTTCTGATATTCACGAACAAGCAAATTAAACGCATAGTTGCGAGTTTGTTCATTCCGAAATTGTTCGATGATCTCTTGGTCGAACCCCTCCAACCTCCCCGGAGGGGAGGCTTTTGACGTACTGTGTTTTGTTTCACTACCCATTTCCAATCAGATTAAGAGGCCTTCTCCCTCCCTTTGGGAGGGCTGGGGTGGGTCTATTTTCGTTTTAAAACCTTATTTACTGCTTCAACAATGTTTATGGCATCCAAGCCATACTTCGTCATTAATTGATCGGGCGTTCCGCTTTCACCAAAACTATCATGTACGGCAACCATTTCAATTGGTGTAGGTAATTCACGAGCTAAGAGTTGAGCAATGCTGTCACCTAATCCGCCATTAATTTGATGTTCTTCGGCAGTAACAACACAACGTGTTTTTTTAACCGAGTTTATGACAGCGTTATTGTCTAAAGGTTTAATCGTATGGATATTAATTATTTCAACACTTATTCCCATTGCTGCTAACTGTTCGCCTGCTTCTATAGCTTTCCAAACTAAATGTCCGGTTGCAAAAATGGTAACATCTGTTCCTTCGTTCAACATAACTGCTTTTCCGATTTCGAATTTCTGGTCAGATGGAGTGAAGTTCGGAACCGTTGGGCGGCCAAATCGTAAATAGACTGGTCCTTCATGAGCTGCCACAGCAATAGTTGCTGCTTTTGTCTGGTTGAAATCGCAGGGATTAATTACTGTCATTCCGGGGAGCATTTTCATTAATCCTAAATCTTCAAGAATTTGATGCGTGGCGCCATCTTCACCAAGTGTTAAGCCTGCATGCGAAGCGCAGATCTTTACATTCTTACCTGAATAAGCAACCGATTGGCGAATTTGATCATATACACGCCCAGTAGAGAAGTTTGCAAATGTTCCTGTAAAAGGAATTTTTCCGCCAATGGTTAATCCCGCTGCAATGCCTATCATGTTTGCTTCTGCAATACCTATTTGAAAAAATCTTTCCGGATGTTCTTTTGCAAAAGCATCCATCTTAAGAGAACCGGTTAAATCCGCACACAATGCAACAACATTTGGATTGCTTTTTCCCAGTTCTGATAACCCGGCTCCAAAACCTGAGCGAGTGTCTTTTTTTTCAGTATAAGTGTATTTTTTCATTTTTATTTATTATGTATGTAGTCTATGTAATAATTTAATAATCAATTTAATATAGTCTTACTTGAGTAGACATACCCGAATCGATTTTAAATCTTTTTTCGATACTATAAATGACCTCTTTTGCATTTTTTGGTCGATATTCTATTCTGTATTTTCCGGGTTGTAAATTAATTGTTTCTTGAACAAGTGAGCTGTTTAAGTTACACACCCAAACTAATTTATTGTTTTCTTCAAGGAATAAACTTCCAGGGCCTTCACTTGGCTTAGCTATAATAGCACTTCCGGCTTGGGGGATTTCAATAAAAGTAGTTTTGCTTTGAGCAACATCAACCTTATCTAATTTGATTCGTGGAAGGGTTAAAATTTCCAGATCATATTTTCCAATAATGAATTTTTCTGTAGTGTTAAATTGCTGTAGATGAAGTGTTTGCATGTCACCATTTTTACGAACAATGCAACTAGTATTTTTAGTATAATCGGTGTTTCCCGACATTTTTAAATTCATATATCCTTGTGGTGCATCCACTGCAATAATGTTGTGTTTACCGGGAATAAGTTCAATTCCCTTTTTTTCCACTGGAGGAATGGTGTGGACAACCATTTTGTAAGTTCCAATCGGGTCAATCACCAATGTATCCGGAACGCCTTTGTTGTTGATGGTGTGAACGTAGTTGTAACGAATGATTCCGGTTTGTTCATCATAAAATGTCATATCAACATCCGTTTCTGTTGGTCGGCCTATCTGGTCAAGTAAGTTTACCTGAACAGTAGTGTTGTTAAGAGCTTGAGAGATAACAATACTTAAAATATTTTTAAAACTTGTTTCGCTGGAAGCATCGTAAAACTTTCCAATACAGCCAAATGAGTTGATATAACTTTGATCCAGACCAATTCCGATAACAAAAGGCTTTAAAACAATTCCTTTTTTCTGAAGAGCAAGAGAAACAGCACAAGGGTCGCCATCGCATTCTTCAATACCATCTGTAATTAAGATGATGATGTTACGCACATTCGCATTGGAAGCAGTAGGAAAATCTCCTCCGCATTGTTCCAGTGTATAAGCTATTGGTGTTGTTCCTTTCGGGACAAGCATTTTCAATTTGTTTTTTATTGCCTGAGTATTATTTTTTCCAAAAGGAACTTCCAGTTTTGTATCTGTACAGCTTCTTTCAGGGCGAAGTGGAACCTGATGTCCGTAACAACGGAAAGCTAATTCTAAATTTGGATTATCTATTTTTTGAATGCTGTCTAAAAATTCAGTGAGCATTTTTTTAGCCATGTCCATTTTCATCCCGTTCTGCCACTGCCCGAACATACTGAAAGAAGCATCAAACACGAATTCGATACGGGTTAAAGGTTTGGTTTGTTGAGCTTTTGCTGAGAAGAAAGATGCAAGAATCAAGAAACAAGACAAAAAGAGTCTTGAAAATTTGGATTTAACAATTTGAAAATGATTTTTATTATTCATGTTTATAGGTCTTGGCTCTTGAATCTAAATATCCCTGCCTGCGGCAGGCAGGTTGATTCTTGTTTTAGTAGTCTTTTTCGTCATCAAGGTGGTTCTGTTTCAAAGCCTGTGCCAACTGTTCGTCATTAGGAGCAACACCGTGCCATTTGTGACTGCCCATCATAAAGTCGACACCATGTCCCATTTCAGTTTTCATTAATATCATTACCGGTTTTCCTTTTCCTGTATGTTCTTTTGCTTTTTTAAGAGTTGAAACTACAGAAGAAATATCATTTCCTTTTTCAAGATCGATAACATCCCAACCGAATGCTTCGAACTTCGCACGGAGACTTCCCATGGGCAATACCTGGTCTGTAGAACCATCTATCTGCTGTCCGTTCATATCCACGGTAGAAATAATATTATCAACTTTTCTACCGGCAGCATACATGGCTGCTTCCCAAATTTGTCCTTCTTGTAATTCACCATCTCCGTGAAGAGTGTAAACAATGGAATTATCCTTGTTTAATTTTTTTGCCAAACAAGCGCCAATCGCAACTGACATGCCTTGTCCGAGTGAACCCGAAGCAATTCTTATACCTGGTAAATGTTCGTGTGTAGTTGGATGTCCTTGCAAGCGCGAATTTAATTTTCTAAAAGTTGCTAATTCAGCAACAGGAAAATATCCTGAACGGGCTAGAACACTATAAAACACAGGGGATATATGTCCGTTTGACAAGAAAAACAGATCTTCTCCAATTCCGTCCATAGAAAATTTAGCTGCATTGTGTTTCATTACTTCGAAATAAAGCGAAACAAAGTATTCGGCACAACCGAGTGAACCACCTGGATGACCTGAATTAACTGCATGCACTTGGCGTACAATATCTCTTCGAACTTGACAAACAATTTTTTCTAATTCCGCTGTAGAAGCCATAAAATATGTTGATTAAAAGATGATTTTTTACATTAAGCGTTCAAAAGTATCAAATTTTACAAGGCTTTTAGGTATTGTTGAAAAATCGTATTATTGTTGAAAACTCAGAAAAATAAAGCTAAATAAGGGTTTTTATAATTTTTTGATATACTTATATTTGCAAAAAAAATAATTGGAGAGTTGGAGAATTAGAGAGTTGGAGAAGGAAATTAATTGTTGAAATAGTGAAATGTAAAGGTGGAGAATTAAATCGCAACTTTAAATATTCTTAAATTAGCAACTTTCTTTATGCATACTCAGTTTTATAATTCTCTATTTCTCCAATTCAACAAATCAATAATTTAAAAAAGATATGGCATTACAGTGTGGAATAGTGGGATTACCAAATGTTGGAAAATCGACTTTATTTAATTGTTTATCAAACGCAAAAGCACAAGCGGCAAACTTTCCGTTTTGCACGATAGAGCCCAATGTGGGCGTAATTACGGTTCCTGATGAGCGTTTATCTGTCTTGGAGAAAATTGTAAATCCCGAAAGAGTTGTCCCAACCGTAGTTGAGATAGTGGATATTGCTGGTTTGGTTAAAGGAGCAAGCAAGGGTGAGGGTTTGGGGAATAAATTCCTCGCAAACATCAGAGAAACAAATGCGATCATACATGTGTTACGTTGTTTTGATGACGATAATATCATTCACGTGGATGGTTCCGTGAATCCAGTGAGAGACAAGGAAATTATTGATACCGAATTGCAATTGAAAGATTTGGAATCAGTAGAATCTAAGATGAAGAAGGTGGAGAAGATGGCTAAGACCGGGAATGACAAGGATGCTAAAAAAGCATTTGAAGTTTTAACAAATTTAAAAGAGTTGTTAGAGCAAGGGAAATCAGCACGTTCAGCAAATTTATCGGAGCAGGATTTAGTTCATGTGGCAGATTGTTGTTTGTTAACTATCAAACCTGTTCTTTATGTTTGTAATGTGGATGAAAAGTCTGTGAAAACAGGAAACAAATATGTGGATCAAGTGAGAGAGGCTGTGAAAATTGAAAATGCAGAGGTGTTAATTATCACAGCAGCCATGGAAGCTGAAATTGCAAGTTTGGATACTTACGAAGAACGTCAAATGTTTTTGGGTGAAATGGGACTTACGGAGCCGGGGGTGAATTACCTGATAAAAGCAGCGTATAGAATTTTGAATTTACAAACCTATTTTACAGCAGGAGTAAAGGAAGTAAGAGCTTGGACTATCATAAAAGGAATGACTGCGCCACAAGCTGCAGGAGTGATTCATACCGACTTTGAAAAAGGATTTATCAGAGCTGAGGTGATTAAATACAATGATTTTATTACTTTAGGCTCCGAAGCGGCATGTAAAGATGCTGGAAAAATGGGTGTGGAAGGAAAAGAATATGTGGTGAATGATGGAGATTTAATGCATTTTAGGTTCAACGTATAGGAGCCCCACTCCTTTATCCTCTCCCCAAAGGGAAGAGGCTGGGTGTAAAATAAAAATTGAAAGTAAAAATTAAATAATAACGATAATCAAAAAGCCTCCCCTTGGGGGAGGTTTGGAGGGGCATATGGCTAAAGAATCAAAATATACCGAAGACAGTATAAAAACGCTGGAGTGGAACGAGCATATTCGTCTGCGTCCAGGTATGTACATTGGTAAATTGGGAGATGGTTCATCGCCCGATGATGGAATTTATATTTTATTGAAAGAGACTCTTGATAACTGTATCGATGAGTTTGTGATGGGGAATGGTAAAACGATTGAAGTAACAATCAAAGATAAAACGGTTAGAGTTAGAGATTATGGTCGCGGTATTCCTTTGGGAAAATTGGTGGATGTTGTTTCTAAAATCAATACGGGAGCGAAATACGATTCGGAAGCATTTAAGAAATCGGTTGGTTTGAATGGTGTTGGTACTAAAGCAGTAAACGCTCTTTCCAGTTATTTTAATGTTCAGGCTTTCCGCGATGGTAAAACAAAATCAGCAGATTTTACAACGGGAGTTATAACTAAAGAAAGTAAGATTGTTGATTCAGATCAGCGAATGGGAACTTTGGTGAATTTTACTCCTGATGAAAAAATATTCGGAAACTACCATTTCATCAATGAGTATATTGAAAAAATGTTGTGGAACTATGCTTACCTGAATACCGGTTTGACTATTGTTTACAACGGACAAAAGTTTTATTCAGAAAATGGTTTATTGGATTTGTTGACTCAAAACATCAACGGTCCGATTTTATATCCAACCATTCATTTAAGAGGATATGACATTGAAGTAGCCTTAACGCATAGCAATCAACAATACGGAGAAGAGTATTATTCTTTTGTAAACGGTCAGCATACCACACAAGGTGGAACTCATCAAGGTGCATTCAGAGAAACGTTGGTTAAAACCATTCGCGACTTTTTTAAGAAAGATTTTGAAGCGGTAGATGTGAGAACATCTATTATTGCGGCTGTGAGTATAAAGGTTCAGGAACCCGTTTTTGAATCTCAAACAAAAACAAAATTAGGTTCTCAGGATATTGGTCCTAAAGGTCCGTCAGTTAAGTCTTTTATTGGTGATTTCTTAAAAACAGAATTAGATAATTTCCTACATAAAAATCCGGAAACGGCACAAGCGATTTTACAAAAAATTCAATCGAGTGAGCGTGAACGTAAGGATTTACAAGGAATTCAGAAGTTGGCTCGTGACCGTGCTAAGAAATCAAATCTGCATAACAAAAAATTACGTGATTGCAGAATTCACATGCAATCGAATGACGAACGTAAATTAGATACTACTTTATTTATTTGTGAGGGAGATTCGGCAAGTGGTTCTATCACTAAAACACGTGATGTGAATGTGCAAGCGGTATTTAGTTTGAAAGGAAAACCCTTGAACGCTTTTGGTTTGACTAAAAAGATTGTTTACGAAAACGAAGAATTCAATTTATTGCAAGCAGCATTAAATATAGAAGACGGAATTGAAAATTTAAGATATAACAACATTGTAGTAGCAACCGATGCCGATGTTGATGGAATGCACATTCGTTTATTGTTAATGACATTCTTCTTACAATTTTTTCCTGATTTGGTGAAAAACGGACACGTATATATTTTACAAACACCATTATTTAGAGTAAGAAATAAAAAGGAAACGATTTATTGCTACAGCGATCAGGAACGTAAAAATGCAATTGAAAAGTTGGGTGCAAAACCTGAGATCACACGATTTAAGGGATTGGGAGAAATTTCGCCTGACGAATTTAAATTGTTCATCGGAAAAGATATGCGCAAAGATCCTGTGATCATTGGTAAAGACAGAAGCATTGTAGATATGTTGAGTTATTATATGGGTAAGAACACGCAAGAGCGTCAGGATTTTATTATTGATAATTTGGTGGTTGAGAAAGATTTAGTGGAATAGAAGCCCCACTCCTTGATCCTCTCCCCAAAGGGAAGAGGGCTGGGGGTAAAATAAAAATAAAAAGAAAAATGAAAAGATAAAATAAAATAAAAACGATAATCAAAAAGCCTTCCCTTTGGGGAGGTTGGAGGGGCTTATGAGCAAAGAAGAAAATACAAATGATGAATTAACAGGTGGAGGTGATGACTTACACAATGTCATTCACGTTTCAGGGATGTACAAAAATTGGTTTTTGGATTATGCATCTTATGTAATTCTTGAACGTGCTGTTCCATATGTTGAAGATGGTTTGAAACCTGTTCAACGTAGAATTTTACATTCTATGAATGATTTAGACGA
>JAYVZC010000244.1:0-3889 GCA_043783695.1 Bacteroidota bacterium | reverse complement strand
GTATTTTTGCTTAACATGTTCTATATCTTCTACACTAAAAACATAATTGCATTGCTCTGTACCACCATCAAAACGCTCATTTGACCAATCTTCTAGAACAGAATAAAGATTAAAATCATCGATATCTATAGCTGCAAAATTTCCCGGATCAATAATGGGACAATCTATTTTATACTTACCAGCTGTTTTTTGTATCGTTTGAATAAATTCCGCTTCTTTTGCATCACTCACACCATACATATAGGTTTCAGGCTCACGAGAATCAATTTTTTTATAATAAGGGTCTACAATTAAAATCTTGGTGATATTTAATTTAAGAGAGTCTGACACTTTTAGTTCCGTTTTTTTCTCTCTTTTAGGCTTTTTAGCTTTGGGATTATACACTTTAAAAGCAGTAAATGTTTCTACAGGCTTAAAATCAACTGAAGCTTTTTCAAATTTTATTTTAAAATCATTGTCACTTTTAAGTAATGAATGAAATGCATTTTTATAATATACAGATGATATTGAATCCCCAATAAAATCGCTTATTGTTAAACCGAATTTTGAAGGTAACATCCTCACCAAGGTATCACTCATTATTCTAAAAGTGGAATCTTTAGCAAACTTTTGTTTGCACAAAAGATTATATCGCAAGGCTAAAACAGTAAATTCGGTAGGAGGTAGTTTATCCAAAAAAAAATTTAACTGCTGAGAATATCCTTCTGTCTTTGTAAAATCAGGAATTGGTCCTTGTCGGTATGAATCATTGTCGTATTTCAAATCTCCAGTTTTATATAAAGCCATTGCAAATAAAGATTTTGCAAAAATTTTATGCAAAAATAAATTATCAGGATACTTTTTCAATAATATATAAGCGGAAATCATGGATTGAAAATAATTGCGTTCTACCATACTCAAACGGCAACATTCAAACCTTGCAATATCTCTTACTTTGTAAAATTCGCTTTCGGAGACTAAAAACTTCTTTCCTTGGTTGCGATCAACATTTGCCAAAGCGGAGTCCACCAGTTCCTTCCGTTTTTTTATGTTTGGATGAGTGCTTTTAGTATCATCATAATCTTCCTTGGTTTTAATTGCTTGCATTTTCGACAAAAAATATTTCGAGGGAATTTTATAATAGTTATCATTAAAAAAGGATGAGTCAAATTTTATTTCATCAAAAGGTAAATAGGAATATTTTAACACGTCAAACAAAGACACCAATTCACTTAGCGAATAGTTTGTTTTTTTGTACATTTTAAAACCTAAGGTATCTGCTTCAGTTTCATTTTCTTTGGAAAAACGAAAGTATCTCAAGTATCGATCTTCAAATGTTTGTTTTTTACGTTTTTCTTTAAACAGTTTTTTTACTTCAATGTATGTTTTTAGATTATGGCGTTGAGTAAAATGAGAGATTTCGTGACCTAATACTGCAGCCAATTGCGCTTCGCTACTAATCTGCGAAAGCAACCCTATATCAATAAAAATGTAGCCTTCCCCCATACAAAAGGCATTTGTTTCAGGAACTTTAGTGACAAATAATTTGATTTTATTCCTAAGTTCCGTATCATTTTTCAACAACTCATCAGCAACTTTATTTACATAAACAGTAAGCTGATCATTAATCAATACATTACCACCATGCAATTGCTGAGCGATAGCATAATTGGTGAGGATTGCATATTCCCTATTCTCCTTCGCATTGGTTGAACTAACATCAAGCTTCGTTAAATCTTCTTTAATTTTCTTTTTGGTAGAAAAAGTAAAATCATCAGGAATTGTTCCTGATGATTTTATAGGTTGGTAATCGGAAGTAAATGTTTGAGAAAACACAAATGATGTTTTCAAAAAGTAACAAAGAATAAAAATTACTATTCTAAAATTTGTCATTCTTAAAAATTCAAAGTAGCAAATTTTTCAACCTTTGTTTTTCTGTTTTCCAAAAAGATGAGTAATTTTTCAGGTGAAATCATAACTGTATTACCGATTGCTACGTAATTCACTCCACCTTCTACATTTTCCAGAAATATTTTTTTAGTAGATTTCCCATTGCTATCAACACTCACGCAAACAGCGACAGCCTTATCTTTCGCAGCAACCGATTCTGAACCAAATATGGTTGCATGAATAGGCTTTATGTTATTGACATCATAATTCTCAGGAGACAAATCTTTATTTTCGGGGTGATCTAAAAACACAAAATTTAATTTATTTCCTACAACAAAAGTTTTATAGTTTCCAGCGTAACGTGGTGGCTTAGGATTATTGACCATAATTAAAGGTGTTGCAATATAAAATTTAGGGATCACTTTTGTCCATAAAATACCACCATCACTATTAAGTTTGCTCACAACTAATTCTTTGTCAGTATATGTTTCCGTAGCCCAATTAGCAATATCTCCATTGCTTCTGCCGTATCGAACTTCTGTTCGCTGAGTTATAACATATACATCCGTATTTATTTCTACAATTTCAGTATATTTGAAGGTAGTTGCACGTGACGCTTCTCCTAATTGCATTTTTGTTTCTACTAAAAAATCATCTATTTTTTCAAATTTAGTTTCCAAAGAATTATTAGAAATCCTTTTCACAAAATAAGAAGCTTGTAAAACAATTGATTTAACATCCTTTGCTAAAGTATCAGAAACAAGTCCTGCTATTAAAAGATCACCATTGCTTAATGATTTAAATGCAAAATCATGAAATATTTTATTTGCTGGTAAATCAATTGGAAACATCTTTACAGTAGGAGAAGTGTTTTCAATAAGTCCGATTGCAAATCCGCCTATTGTATTTCTTTTTTCACTAGCATACTCTACAGAGAAAAATAAATTTTTGTTATTATCAATAGTATAATTGCCCGTTAAGATGTCTGCTCCCTGATTTTTTGCAGGAATTGTTCTATCAGCAATCTTTTTTAGAGTAAGAGCATCGTAAATTTTACAAATCAATTTATCCGATTTTTCTACCTTTTTCTCTCTTTTTTCTGCTTCTAACAAGTCAACTGTTGCAAAAGATTTACCATCAGGAGAAAAACACACTTTAAAATACATTGTTCCCATTAACTCAAGAGCGGCATTCTTAGCTTTAAAATAAGAAGAACTGATTTCATACACCTCAGAAAGATCTCCTTTCACAGAAACTGTTTGAAGGAAAAAAGTAAGTCTATCTGTTTTTGGATTGTGAGATTCGAAAAATACGAATATTTTTTCTGGAGACTGAAATGTTTGAATTTGTGTAACAGCAGCAAAATTCATTGATTCCTGAATCTCAGCCACTTTAGTTTCTTTCGAAAAAATTTGAGCAAAATTAGAGTTATTGTATTTTTCGATAATAATATGAATTCCTTTACCAACTTTACTTTGCTTAAAAACATAATAACCAGAATTATCACTTCCAATTAATTTTTGATAACCAACACCTTTCACTACAAGCGCATCAGGTCCTTCCGTTAAAATTTGAGAAAAGGACAATGTGCTCACAAATAGTGTAGCAACAAGAAATAGACATTTCAATTTTTTCATATGATTTTAGTTTATTGATATTTACAAAAGTAGAGGAAAAAAATGAAATCAGAGTAAATAAAATTATCTCTTATCAAAAAACACAACCGGCTTCCTGCTCAACTCAGAAAATTGGATTTTATTAATTAAATATTCCACCTCCGGAGCTACTCGTAATTTTGCTCTGAAATGGTTCTTGATTATTGAACATCTCTATCAAAAAAAAATGCAAAATTTAAGCGGAATCTAAAATATGAAAAAATATTCAATAACCAATAATGGTCAAGTAAAAACGATGCATCATTTTGATTATAAATCGACCAAAAAACTTATGCTCTTTTCGATAAATTATTTATTTTTTTGATTTTTCAGGTATTTTTCGCAAAATTTATATAAATTTTGCG
>JAYVZC010000243.1:0-3895 GCA_043783695.1 Bacteroidota bacterium | reverse complement strand
TTTTTCGAATGCTTCCAATACACAACTTTAAATAATCTAAATTATTCCATGTAGGAATAACAATAGAAAATTTAGCAGAAGAAATTTCTGTTCGTTTTACGCACTGTATAGGGAAGTCGTATGACATTCGCAATCGTTATTGGATTGCTGTAAAATTAGAAAATTAATGGGAATGGCAGATGTCTTGGTACATTCAAATCTTTTTCAGTGTACTGCTCAATAGTAAATAAAAAACCCTTCGCAAATGCAAAGGGTTTAAAAAAGGGTTTCTATTATTTCATATCTCTAATGTCCCCCACCATCAACTTCGCCTTCGGATAAAGGAACGGTTTGTGGAACATAATCAAGCTCTTTACCTGGCTTGCTATAATCGTATGGCCAACGGTGAACTTCGGGCAATGCACCAGGCCAGTTTCCGTGTGTGTGTGCCATTGGTGTTGTCCACTCTAATGTATTTGAATTCCAAGGATTTTGTGTTGATTTTGGTCCACGGAACATAGAGTAGAAGAAGTTGAATAAGAAAACCAATTGTACTATAGCAGCCAACATTGCAAAAACAGTGATAAAAATGTTGATGTCAATTAAATTGTCGAACATAGGGAACGCACTGTTAGAGTAGTATCTACGAGGAACGCCCGCTAAACCTAAAAAGTGCATCGGAAAAAATACTCCGTAAGCAGCAATAAAAGTTCCCCAGAAATGAATGTATCCTAAATTTTTATTCATGTGACGCAAAAACAGTTTAGGAAACCAATGGTAAACACCGGCACACATTCCCAAGATTGCTGATACACCCATTACAATGTGGAAGTGAGCCGTAACAAATTGCGTATCGTGAATATTGATATCTAAAGCTGAATCGGCAAGGATGATACCTGTTAAACCACCTGAAATAAATGTTGAAACCAATCCAATAGCAAATAACATTGCCGGAGTGTAACGGATGTTTCCTTTCCACAAAGTGGTAATATAGTTAAATGCTTTTACAGCAGATGGAATAGCAATTAGTAGTGTCGTGAAAACGAAGACGGAGCCGATAAATGGATTCATCCCCGTCATAAACATGTGGTGACCCCAAACGATAAAGGAAAGGAATCCAATTGCCATAATAGAACCAATCATTGCACGGTAACCGAAAATTGGTTTACGTGAATTTACTGATATAATTTCAGAAGTTAAACCCAGTGCCGGTAATATGATGATGTATACTTCGGGGTGACCAAGAAACCAAAATAAGTGTTCGTATAAAATTGGACTACCACCTGTTTGTTCCAAAGCTTGTCCCCCAATATAAATATCTGATAAGTAGAAAGATGTTCCAAAGCTACGATCGAAAATTAATAATAATGCAGCAGAAAATAATACAGGAAAAGAAAGAACTCCTAAGATTGCTGTAACAAAAAATGCCCAAACGGTTAATGGCATACGAGTCATTGTCATCCCTTTTGTACGGAGTTGGATGACAGTTACAATGTAATTTAATCCACCTAACAGTGCTGAAACAATAAATAAACTCATTGAAACCAACCACAATGTCATTCCCAGTTTAGAACCGTCCATTGCTTGTGGTAATGCACTTAACGGAGGGTATACTGTCCAGCCACCAGATGCCGGTCCTGTTTCAATAAAAAAGCCCCACATCATAATTACACTAGACAAGAAGAAGAACCAATAGGAAAGCATGTTAAGGAATCCTGATGCCATATCACGGGCTCCAATTTGGTAAGGAATTAATAGATTACTGAATGTACCACTCAATCCACCTGTTAATACCATAAATACCATTACCGTTCCGTGAATGGTAACAAGTGCCATGTATACACCTGGGTCAATTACTCCGTCTTTACCCCACTTGTCGCCCAATAAAAAGTTAATGATTGCAAAATGTTCTCCGGGCCAAGCTAATTGTAGGCGGAAAATAAAGGACATCAACATTGCAAGAAAAGCCATAATAACGGCAGTTATCAAAAACTGACGAGAAATGACTTTGTGATCCATACTAAAAATGTATTTCGACACAAATGATTCTTCGTGGTGGTGTTCATTGTGACCGAGACTTTCGTGACCGTGATTTTCGTGATGACCGTGATTATCTGACATATGCTAAATTATTTTATTGTTGAATATTTTATATCGTATAAACTATTTGTTTTCTGCTACTTCTCTTTTTACTGTTGGAGTTGCTTTCGCATAAAATGCCGGTTTGCCAGCCAACCATTTTTTATAATCTTCTTCTGATTCAACTACTATGTTCATTTGCATATTATAGTGACTGTTTCCACAAATTTTATTACACAATAAAATGTAATCAAATTCAATTGGTTTTTCAGTTCGTCCTTCTTTTTTAGCTTTAGCTTGACGAACAGCATTAATTTGACTCATCAAATTAATTACATAGGGATCCTTGCGCATATCAGCAGTGGTGACAATTGGAGTAAAATGAAAATTGGTTGTCATACCTGGAACAACGTTCATTTGAGCTCTGAAGTGAGGAAAATAAGCTCCATGAATAACATCGCGAGACCGAAATTCAAAATTAACTTCTTTACCAACAGGAAGGTGAATTTCGTTTTTCACAATAATATCATCCATGCCTTCTGTGCTGGTTGAGTCCATTCCAAGATCGTTGGTTGAAGTAATTAACCGATAATTTGCTTTGCCCAATTTATTATCTGCACCGGCAAACCTTGCTGTCCAGTCAAATTGTTTTCCATAAATTTCTACTAAGGTAGATGTTGGATTAGGATCGGATGTGATCTTGTTCCATGATTTTAACCCGAAGATGATGATAACGGCTAAAACGATGGCAGGAATAACTGTCCAAATCATTTCTAACTTATTATCGTGTGCTAAAAATGTTGCTTTTCTATCTTTTTTGCCGTAATATTTAAATGCAAAATAAAATAATGCAACATGTGTAATGGCGAATACAATAAAAATAATAACCATGTTAAAGTTAAACAACCAATCAATTTCTACTCCATGTTCAGAAGCTGAAACGGGGAGCATTCGTGGTGCGAATTCAACTAAATTCCAAATGGTGAATGCAAAAAACACGAACAGAAACAGCAGCATTAATCGCGCTTGTAACTTATTATCTTTTTCGGTAATCACTTCTGGCTTCGTTCCTTTTAAACTTGAAGCAAGTTCAAAAACTCTAACTAAATAGCCAATTGCAAGAGCTGTTAAAATGATGGCAACGTAAACTAAAACCTTTATCATAGTATTTAAAATTGATGATTTAGTAAATTGGAGAATTAGTGATTTAGTAAATTGGAGAATTGCAAATTTTTAAATGCAATAAATTTTATTTCTCTAATTCAATATTTCTCTGTTTCTCTCTTTTTTATTTCTCTAATTATTTTTTTCTATTTTCTTTTTTTGTCTCACGTCTCCTCCCCATTTGGGAGGCTGGGAGTTTACCTTAATAATGATGATGTAAACTTTCGTCCAAATATGGATGCTTCTCAACCATCAATGGTCGTTTAGCCAATGCTTTGTGAACAACAAACAATAGTAATCCTAAAAAGCCTAAAGCTGTTCCAATTTCCATCCATCCTAAACTGTGGTATCCATGAACTGTTCCAGGCATTACCATCATATAAACATCTAACCAGTGTCCAATAAAAATAATGCATCCCACAAGCGTTAAAAAATAATAATTACGTTTTGCATCGCGACTCATTAATAAAACCATTGGAAAAACGAAGTTTAAAAAGAAAACAGTCCACATTAAACCCATATAACCATAGTTGTGTAAACGATCTTGAAAATAAATAATCTCTTCAGGAATATCGGTATACCAGATAAGCATAAACTGACAAAACCAAAGGTAGCTCCATAAGAAACTAACAGCAAACACCCATTTTCCTATGTCGTGAATATGACTATCGTT
>JAYVZC010000242.1:0-3921 GCA_043783695.1 Bacteroidota bacterium | reverse complement strand
CTTCCACTTTTTCTTCCAAAATTTTATTTTCACGTTTAATGGAACTTGTTCTGTATTTCACAAATCCGGCAAACCCTCCAATAATCAAAAACACACATATAGTATAAAACCATTTTGTTTTCCAAAAAGGTGGATTGATGCGAATATAAAGCGTTACACCTTCATTATTCCAAGTGCCATCGTTGTTTGCACCCTTCACTCGCAAAACATAATCACCTCCGCTTAACTCGGTGTGACTCGCATAATGAAGCGTGCTTGGTGGCGACCAGTCATCATCCACTCCTTCGAGCTTATATGAATATTTATTTTTTCCCGGCATTTGATAATCCAATGCGGCAAAATCAAACGAGAAGAAATTTTGTTTGTAAGAAAGTTCTAAATATTTTTTATCATAAATCAACGTATCCATCTCTACTTCTTTACCAAAACGCTTGTAAGAAATAATGTGTACCGGAGGAATATTGGGATTGTCCTGAATTTTATCGGGATAAAATGCATTGAACCCATTTACTCCTCCTAAAAATATTTCCCCATTTTTACACTGGTGATAGGCACCTTGATTAAATTCCAATCCTTGTAAACCATCGTTTACATCATAATTTCTAAAGGCGGAACCGTTTTCATTCTTTGCTTCCGGATTAAACTTGGAAACTCCTTTGTTGGTACTCATCCAAAAATTTCCTTTATTATCGGGCAAAATGCAATAAATAAAATCGTTGGGCAAACCATCTTTTTCGAAATACGATGTAAAATTTCCTGTTTTTGAATCCAATTTATTCAAGCCATTGGAAGTACCAAACCACATATTCCCCTTCTTATCTTCAAAAGAGCAGTTCACCGAATTGGAGCTGATACTATTGGAAACTTCATCACGATTATATGTTCTGAATACATTCGATTCTGCATTGTATCTTACCACTCCGCCACCATCGGTAGCAATCCACATGTTTTTTTTACTGTCTTGATAAATGTTATAAATATTATCGAGACTCAATCCATTTTCAGCAGTATAATTAAAAAAATTATTTGTTTTTTTATTGTAAACAAACACTCCGGCACCATAAGTTCCCACCCAAATATTTCCATCAATTGCTTGATAAATAGAAACAATTGTTGCAGCGTTTACTTTTTTAAACTCAGGATATGACGTTATCTTTTTTGTTTTCTTATCATAAGAATGTAATCCACCACCCCAAGTTCCAACCCAAATAATTCCATCTCGATCTTCGTATAACGATAAAATAGAATTGTTTGAAGCCGTTGATAATTGTGGAAAATGTTGATACTTATCCGCTTCACGATCAATGGTTGTTAAGCCACCTCTTCTTGTTCCCACCCAAAGTAAACCATCTTTATCTTCAAGCAATGAAAGCACTTCGCTGCTTTTTAAGCTATTTTCGGAATCCGAAACTTTTTTATAAAACTTAAATTTACTAGAAGCTCTAAAATGTGCATTCACTCCTCCGCCTTCGGTACCAACCCATACAGAACCCACTTTATCGTGATAAATACATTTGATTTGATTGCTTGTAATTCCTGAAAGATTTTTTTCATCATAAGAAATTCTTCTGAATCGACCTGTTTTTTTATTATACAAATTAATTCCGTTTCCATAAGTTGCAATCCATAATATTCCATTAGCATCTTCTGTAATACTCATGACTTGGTCATTGCTAAGGCTATTCGGGTCGGATTCTTTATTTCGAATATTTTTAGTAAATTTTCCGGATTGAGGATTAAAAAGTTGAATCCCTTCTCCAAAAGTTCCAATCCAAAACAGGCCTTCTTTGTCTTCATAAATTGTGCGAATCAAATTGATACTTTCGTACAATAAATCACTCTTGGAATTCAACTGATTGAAGTGCTCAAATTTTCCTGTGCGCTTATCATAAGAGTTTAATCCTCCACCATAAGTACCAATCCACAACTTGCCATCGGCCGCCTCGTGTAAGCTCCATGCATTATTACTAGAAATGGTATTCGCATTTTTGTTGTCGTTTAAAAAACGAGTAAATCGTTTTGTTTTTTGATTAAATGAATTTAATCCATCATCGGTACCAATCCACAATATTCCTTCTTTATCTTCTAAAATAGATTTTACATTGTTGTTGCTCAAACTATTTTTATTTCCCGAAACACCAATATGATGAGAAAATTTTCCTGTGCTTAAATTGTACGAATCAAAACCGCCTCCATTGGTACCAATAATCAGTTCCCCATTTTTGGTTTCATACAAGGCATTGATAAAATTGTTGGAAAGCGAATTGGAATCGAGTTGCTTGTTTTTGAAAACAGTGATGTTGTAACCATCAAATTTATTTAATCCATCCTGAGTACCAAACCACATAAATCCTCTGCTATCCTGCAACACACAATTGACAACTCCCATAGATAAACCTTGCTCGGAAGTGATATGACTGAATTTGAATTCCTGAGAGCGAACAGAATTAATAACACCAAAGAATAGCGTTACAACTAATAAAGTATTTAAATATCTAGAGTAAATTTTATTCAAAACTTTTTATTTGGAAGTAAATATATGAATTTTATGGATTCTCAGCACTAAGTTTACCACTAAGGAAGAAAGGGTTACCACCAAGGCACTAAGGGCACTTAGGTTTAATTTATTAGGGCAGTATTTTAGAAAATAAAAAAAAGGAGAAATTAATTTCTACCAGCAAAAAATTCTAAAAAAAATCTTAGTGCCTTAGTGGTAAAAATTTACACTCTGATTCCGATAACCAAAATATCATCCACCTGTTCTAAACTACCTTTCCATTGCTCGAAGTGATAATTTAAAATATGTTTTTGTTCTTTCATGCTGTTGTCTTGTATCTCGATTAACAATTCTTGAAATTTTTTGTACTTGAATTTTTTTCCATTCGGACCACCAAACTGATCGGCATAACCGTCCGTAAATAAATATATCGAATCGCCTTTCTCTAATTTAATAACATGATTGGTAAAAATTTTAACTTCCGCATTTTCAGTATCTGCGCCAATTGCAAGTTTGTCGGCTTTTACTTCAATAAATTGTTTTTGACGAACAATGTATAATGGATTGTTTGCTCCGGCATATTGCAATTCCAGTTTTTCGAAATTAATGGCACACAATGCCATGTCCATCCCATCTTTAATTGAATTTAATGTTTTGGCAATTTCTTTATTCAAAAATCCCAATGCATCAGCAGGAGAATTTACTGCTGCCGCTGTAATGGTTTGATTTAAAATTGTGCTACCGATAATACTCATCAATGCTCCTGGAACCCCGTGTCCTGTGCAATCCACAGCAGCCATCACCACTACGTTTTCAGAAGGCTTTCCATCTTGTGGAGTTGTTTTTAATGCAGTATGCCAATAAAAATCTCCACTCACAATGTCTTTCGGGTTAAACAAAATAAAATAATCCCTTAAAACCATATCCATTTTTTCTGCCGGAGGTAAAATCGCTTGTTGGATACGTTGTGCATAATTTATACTATCACGAATGTCTTTATTCTTTTCTTCGATGATTTCATTTTTAATTTCCAACTGATTATTAGATTCAGCCAAAGCCAAACGTGCAATAATTTCTCTTTTTGTAAGATTGGTGCGTGTATGAATCAATAAAATGGTAAACAATGCTACTGATAAAGTAAGCATTCCACCATTGATTAAAATATCGCCTACTTTTAAATGTCCTAACAGACTAAAAAAAACAACATTGGCAACAAGTGAAATAATTACGACCATAACAGAATAAAAGGGGCGCCATAAAACAAACATTCCTGCTCCAATAAACAAAGCTATATATGCGAAAGTATGTTTTTGTAATTCACCTACATTCATCACACTAAACATATATGCATTTTGAATAGAGATTCCAATGAAAGGAATGAATGCAATAATTTCAGGATGATTTTTAAGTTTGTTTTTTGACAA
>JAYVZC010000241.1:0-9269 GCA_043783695.1 Bacteroidota bacterium | reverse complement strand
TATCCATAACTGCTTTCAGTTGTTTTTGAATGTTTTTATCATAAATAGGTACAGCAACTTCTGAACGATAATCTAAATTTCTTGTCATCCAGTCGGCCGAAGATATAAAGTATTTTTCATCTCCATTGTTATGAAATACGAACACTCTGCTATGCTCCAAATATTTATCCACAATACTAATTGCTTCAATATTTTCGCTCAAGCCCTTAACTCCCGCAACCAGAGAACAAATGCCTCTCACAATTAATTTTATTTTCACGCCCTCTGAACTAGCTTCGTATAGTTTGCGAATCATTTCGGGGTCAACTAAATTATTTAATTTCAAAAAAACAGAGGACGGTCTGTTTGTTTTCGCATGTTGAATTTCTTTGTTGATAAGTTGTACCAATCGTTTTCGCATGTAAAAAGGAGAAACTAATAAGTGTTTGTAAGTGCCACCTTTTAAATTGTCAGAATAAAAATTGAAAACCCTTTCTACTTCATCAGTAATGTGTTTGTTAGATGTAAGCAAGGTGTGGTCGGTATATACTTTAGACGTATCACCATTAAAATTACCGGTACCAATATGTGCATACTGATTTATTTTTCCAGATTCTTTTCTGGTAATTAAAAACATCTTGGAATGTATCTTTAATCCGGGTACACCATAAATTACATTTGCTCCTTCTTCTTTTAATTTGTCGGACCAATAAATATTAGCTTCTTCATCAAAGCGGGCTTGTAGCTCAATTACCGCAGTTACTTGTTTCCCGTTTTTTAATGCATTGATTAATGCTTGAACAATGCTTGAATTTTTTGCAACTCTATACAAAGTAATTTTTATGCTTTGCACTTTTGGGTCAATGGACGCTTCTCGTAAAAAATCGATGATGTGATCAAATGATTGATAGGGGTATGTTAGCAAAACATCTTTCTTCTTAATTATTTTGATGATAGAAGACTGATCTTTTAAATCGGGATGTTTTACGGGCTTTATTTTTTTATAACTCAAATCGGGATGACCCACATTTGGAAAGGAAATAAAATCTTTGAAATTATGATAACGTCCACCTGGAATAGGATTGTCTTCTTTTCCCAGCTTAATTTTTTTCATAATAAAATCAAGCATGTCGGGCGCAATGGCACTATCGTAAACCAATCTTACTGGTTGCCCCCTTTTTCGTGCTTTTAATCCTTTCGAAATTTTTTCGACAAAACTTTTCGATAAATCATTGTCAATATTAATTTCGGCATCACGCGTTAATTTTATGTTGTATGCTTTAACATAATCGTATTCAAAGTTTTGAAAAATGTCATCCAAACAAAAACGAATAACATCGTCTAATAAAATAATAAAATTTTTATCCTTGTCTTTTGGTAAAACCAAAAATCGTGAAATGTTATCGGTAGGAACTTCAATAATAGCAAACTTGTTTTTTTTAGTTTTATCATTTCTGCCAAGCTTGACAATTAAATAACCCAATCGGTCTTTTAGATACGGGAATGCAGCTGTGTTGTCCAGCATGATAGGGAAAAGAGAAGACTTTACTTTTTCTCTGAAATAATCTTTTACAAATGCCCCTTGAATTGGAGCAAGCTGCTTTTCATTAATGATGGAAATGTTTTGTTTTTTTAGTTCCCGGATAATAATCTGATAGGTACGTTCAAATTTTTCTTGTTGAAAAATAACAGCTTTTTGAATTTTATCTAAAAGGCGAATAGGATTTTCGCCCATCAACTCTTCTGCTTTCTTTTGATGTTTTACAACACGCTTAAGCGTTGCAACACGAACACGAAAAAATTCATCACGATTATTAGAATAAATTCCTAAAAATTTTAATCGCTCGATTAAGGGCACCGTTTTGTCTTCCGCCTCTTGTAAAACCCTTTCGTTAAAAGCCAACCAACTCAATTCCCGATTAATTAAAACAATACCTTTTTTAGTCATACTTCAAAAAAATAACAACACTAAAATACAAAATTTATTTTTTGCTTTTTATTTTTTTAAAAGAAGCACTTGGCTTTGCTTTAGGCTTTGCCTTAGTAATTGTTTTAGGTTTTGGTTTACCAACAGCTTTGCTTTTTGCTTTTTGAGACTTATAAAACTTTTTTGCAATTGTTCTGCACGCTTCAGAGGTAATTTTTCGAGTTTTTTTTGTAGCCTCTGAGTTTTGTTTATTTAAAACAACTTCAATTGTTTTTAACAGTTCAAGCCCAAGATTTTTTCGGAGTTCTTTCTTATTCATGTTTTTTAGATTTAGTATTTAAAAGTGTAAAAATTATGGCTACAACCAACAAGGTCGCAAAACCTTAACAATTTATTAACGAGGCATTATAGATGTTTTTTTGGAAAATCAAAATAGGATAAAATATTAGTGTTTTTTACAAATGCTTCCCAGGTATCTACAGTTGAACTTATTCCTGCAACACAGCAAGTTGGCATTTCTTCTGTCAATACATTTGTAAGTTCATTTGCCGTATTTGTAATCGTTGGATTGTGTCCAAATAAAAAAACAGTTTGGTGTTTATTGTCCGTTTTTGAAATACAGTGTAAATACTCTTTTGAAGAAGTGTTGTAAAGGGTTTTATTTATGAAAATAATTTTAGTGTCGTAATTTAAGTTTCTACAAAAAATTAAGGCGGTTGAAATTGCTCTAATAGCCGAACTACTAATTATTAAATCGGGAGCAATCTTTTTCTCTCTTAGTACTAAACTCATTTTATGCGCATCGCCATATCCTCTTTCGTTTAACGGTCGATCAATATCTGATAGGTGGTCAACTGACCAATCGGATTTTGCATGACGAATAAGATAAAGCGTTTTCATTTTTTAATCTATCTTTAACATAAATTATATAGAGTAAATGTATGACATTTTTAAGGATTGTTTTTCCTATTTTTGTTTTTTCTTATTTTGGGTTGTTTAGTTTGTACAAAAGTGAACCATTTGAAATATCAAACCAGGCAATTGTTTCGGATAGCATCAATAATTTCTCGAAAATATTTTATCCAAAGTTTAAAAAGAGAGAGCAAGTAATAAGGCATCTCGGATACACACTCTGTTATGACGAAAATTACGAACAAGCAAAATGGGTGGCGTATCGATTAACAGCAACAATGTGTAACAATAGCGATGAAGAACGCACAGACAATTTTAGAGAAGACCCCGCAGTAAAAACGGGTTCGGCAATACCGGCTGATTATAAAAAAACGGGTTATGACAGGGGACACCTTTGTCCGGCAAGCGATATGGCCTGGAGTGAAATTACTATGAGTGAATCTTTTTATATGAGCAATATGAGTCCGCAAAGACCAAAATTCAATCGTGGAATTTGGAAAACGCTGGAAACCCAAGTTCGTGAATGGGCAAAAAAAGAAGAAGAAATTTACATTGTAACTGCAGGCATTTTAGAAAAAGGATTGGCGACCATTGGAGAAAAAAACAAGGTCGCAGTACCAAAATATTTTTACAAAATTGTGTTGGATGTTTTTGGTCCGGAGAAAAAAGCAATAGCCTTTGTAATGCCCAACGAGGGGAGTAAAGAATCTATTTTTGATTATGCTGTTACAGTTGATTCTGTGGAACGATTAACACAAATTAACTTTTTTCCGGCTTTGCCAGATGATATAGAAAACAATTTAGAGTCACATTTGAACATTGAACTTTGGAAATAAAACCCCTCCATGCCTCTCCAAGTGCAGAGGAAAAAGGAATTAAAAAGTTTAAAACTACATAAAAGCAACAACTATGAAAAACTACATTTTACTATTATCTGCAATTTTTGCATTTACTTTTCTTACAAAAGCGCAAGACACACAAAAGGAACACAGTATCAAAGTGATTGGAACAGCTGAAATGGAAATTGTTCCAGATGAAATTTACATGTCGGTTACGCTTAGAGAGTACACCAATAAAGACAAAAAGAAATTTACGATTGAAGAGTTGGAAAAAAATTTGGTCAACTACATCGAAAAAATTACAACGACAGATAAAAAAGACATTAAAATGGACAATATGAGTGCTTATGTTTTAAGCATGAAACGCAAAAACAAAGATGAAATAATCACTAAAAGTTATGATGTGAAATTTAAAAACTCACAACAAGTATATCTGTTGTATTCGGTAATGGATTCTTTGGGAATCAGCAAAGCCAGTGTGAGCAAGTATTCTCACAGCAAAATGGACGAATACAAAAAACAAATTAAAATCAATGCCATAAAAGCAGCGAGAGAAAAAGCAAATTATTTGATGGAAGCGATTGGAGAAAAAGCGGGGAAAGCAATTGGTGTTACAGAGGTTACTGGATTTGTGTCTGTGGATGATGGAACAGACGATAATATAAGGGGGAATAGTTTTTATAGGAGCAGGCATTCGCAAAGCAATACCACAGAGGACTATGCGTCCGCAGTAGAAGTTGGCAATACTATCGGTGATAAAACCATCAAGCTCAATTATGCAATCAATGTCGAATTTGCTATTCAGTAAGTATATATAAAAAAACCCCTCCGTTTTCATTTCGAGCTTGTCGAGAAACGGAGGGGTTTTTTATGATAGATCTTTATTTCTTTTTAAACAATCGTTTTCTTCCTTTGCTAGGAGTATTGCTGAAACCATCGCCATCCACTTTATAATCTTTCTTTTTTCTTCTGTTAAATGCAGTTCCATTGTGTTTCATCTTTGGGTCTCTCTTTTGTCTATCGAAGTGACGCATTTGTCCACGAGGCTTTACCTTCGTCCCGGAACCTTTTTCGGCACTTCCCTTTCCTGCAGCCTGAGAGTACCCCGCAGTTGTTATTCCTAAGCAAAGTAAAAACAAAAAGAATATTTTTTTCATTGTGGCTAAATGTGTTTTGAGTGTATGTTGTCGACAAATATAATTATTAGTTTCAATTTTTTTTCATTCCCTCATAAAAATATGTAATTTAGTCAATAATTAATCAATTTATTTTTAAACAAATGAAAAAACATACTTTAATGTTACTCGTGATAGGGGTTTTTAGTGCTACCACAATAGTAAGTTGCGGAGGAGGAGAAAAAAAACAAGATGTTCCAACAGAAGTGGCAAAAGAACAATACCAATGCCCTATGAAGTGCACAGAGGAGGTATTTGACAAGCCCGACACCTGCAAAGTTTGCGGAATGGACTTAGAAAAAATAACTAAAGGATAAGAAAAATGAAAAAAATAGTTGCCATTTTATCTACACTGCTGTTTTCGTTAACAATGTTTGCACAAGCGTATAATAGCCCCGAAAGCATAGAGTTTGATTATGTAAATAATCGTTGGTTAATTGCAAACAATAGCGGGAACAACATTCTTGCACGCAGTAGCGCAACGGGTGTAGTAACCGTTTTTGCTCCTTGTACAGGCGGACCTCACGGAATAGAAATTGTGAACGATACTTTGTATGTGAATGCGGGAGCAAATATTAAATTGTTTAATGTCAATACCGGAGCCTCGTTGGGCACGATTTCTATGGGAGCAACTTTCCTTAACGGACTAACACATGATAACACCTATTTGTATTCAACGGATTTTACCGCAAAGAAAATTTATCGTATTAATATTGCAACGCGTGCATTTAGCATATTTGTAGCGGCAACAGGCGGGACATCATCTCCAAACGGAATTCTTTACGATGCAGCTAATAACCGTTGTGTGATTGTTGGTTGGGGAGCATCCGCACCAATAAAAGCAATGGACATAACAACTGGTGCTATCACTACAATCATAACTTCTACATTAGGAAACTGTGACGGAATAACTCAGGATCTCGCAGGAAATTATTATATTTCTTCATGGACCGGAAATAAAATAACCCGTTTTACAAGTACATTCACATCACCAACAACTGTTGTAACAGGATTAAGTAGTCCAGCTGAAATTTTTTATAATACACTTACAGACACACTTGGAAACACCAACTCGGGAACTCTAAACAACACAACGTATCACTATTTTGGAAGCGCAACAGGAGTTGATGCATCAAAAAAAAACAAATTCAAGTTTTCTGTCAACCCCAATCCAATTGCTAAAACAGGAGAAATTAAATATGACACGCAAACAGAGGGAAATGTAAAAATTAAATTGTTTAATGTAAAAGGACAATTGATAAAAATAATTTTAGATGAGAACCAATCAAAAGGAACACATACTTTAAGCTTTGACAAATCAACACTTTCAGCAGGAAATTATTTTTTCACTATTTCAATTGCTGATGAAATAGAAACACAAAAGGTGGTGATTACAGATTTTTAAAAAAAGATTTTATTTTTTATAGTATTCTTTTTTCGCTCTCATTTTACGGATTTTTCTATTAGACAGATAGCCAAAACGTCCCCGCTTTTTTAAAGAGGCGCTAAATGTGTGGTGGGGCAAAATTTAAACTTCTTGAGCGGTCGGTGTGTGGTCGCCCGAGTGTCGGAAAGTCTGCCGATTTTTTTTGGAACCGAGATGCTTTTGGTTACCGATAAATTGTCTTAGGAGTAGGTCAGCCCCGCCTTACCAATAACTAATAGCTAATCTCAAAGAGTTCACACTTCTCAACTGTTCCGATTGTTTTTACCAATCTTATTTTTTGAGGATATTTTTGGTAAACGGGTCCAATCATTCTATGAATAGTATTAATAATTTTTTTATTGTTTTTGGAAGGGTCTTGCCGCAAATTAGCAAGAATAATATATTTTACATTCTGTTTTTTCCAGCCCATCAAAACAGTATCTGCGTTCATAGATGTTGTCACAAATTGTCCAACAAATTTTTTACCACTTCCATACAAAAACGACATGGATGGTTTTCTTGAAAGTACTTGAGCATCGGTTGGTAAGCTATCCGCACAATATTTGCTCATCTCTAAAAAATTCTTCCAATCAGGTGTGTAGGCAGCCGTTTTTTTATTCTCCTTCACTTTATTAATAGAATAAAACACATTCCAAAAAAACATTGCACTTACAAAAAGAATGAAAACTGTTTGCGTACCCGAATAACGCTTCGCAAACAGGTACATCCAATAAAATAGTATTAAAAAAATAAATGGCATCACAATAATTATCAAGCGATCCTGCATATTTTGAGCCTGAATACCAAAAAATATTCCTCCGCAAAGAGTAAGTAAATAAATACTTGTAAAAAAAATAAATTTATTTTTTTTGTAACTTAAAAATGTACAAACAACCAAATACGATGATGTAAGAAATGCAAAAAATGGGACAAAGCTTGTTATATCATACTTATCAGGTCTTAAATGTAAAATACGATACACATGTAAAGAAAAATAAGTATTACAGTTATCTAGAAAACGTTTAATCATTCCACCAAAATCTTCATACCCCAATTCCGGTTTATACAGTTCTTTTCTTAAAATCATTTCAAATTGATTAGAATTAGATGCTCCATACATGGCTGTTGTAATGTATTGATAAACGAAACGAATAATTATAAAAAAAGAAAGTGCTAAAACAATTTGTTTGTAATTTTTATTCAGCACAAAATAAATCACAACTGCAACAATGGCAACAATGGCAACACTTTTAGAAATACTTAACAAAACAAATAAAATCCCGAACAAAATCCATTTCCAATAATTTTGTTTTAAATTTTCTACTAAACTTTGATCTGATTGAATGCTATCAATAATTTTAAAAACTATATAAAAACTAATCGATTGAATAAAAAGAAAAAAGGTTTCTGTAAATGTTTGGCTGGAATAATATTGTATAAAAGAATTAACAGAGATGAAAGAGATGAGCGCAAACAATATGGTATATGGAATTCGTTTTACAAATGCTTTATAGGTAAACCAAACAAATCCAAATTGGCAAATCAATGAAAATATTTTTAAGGCAACTACATTCAAGCCAAACATTTTCACAATAAAAGATAAAAAAATAGGATATCCTGGTCCTTGAAAATAAGGGAACTTATTGTCATACAATAAGGACCAAGCTCTTTCAATATAAGAAGAATCATCGCCACCATCCGATACTTTTGAGTCAAATAAAATGAAAGAAAATACGGTTGAAAGAAGTAATAATAAATAAAATATTTTTTTATTATGCTTCTCAAACCAATTTTCTATTCTATCAAACAAATCGGATTTACTCCCCTTATGAAGAACTGTAGTTTTTGAAGCAGCGTGTGCTTTTGCTTGATGCTTTTCTTTTTTTGACATTCTCTCGTAGAAATTTTAACATCCTAAAATTAATTAAAAAACAGACATGTCAAAATAATACAATGAATACCCCGTTTATCTTTGTCGCATTCGCAGATAAGCCTTACTTTTGCTCTATAAATTAGATTTACATGTTAGAAAATACCGACCGTACAGAATTGAGCAGTTTAGGTGAATTTGGATTAATAAAACACCTTACTCAATTCATTGAAATAAAAAATGAAAGCACCGTAAAAGGTATTGGCGATGATGCTGCAATTATTGATTATAAAGGAAAGCAAACCGTTGTTTCCACCGATATGTTGGTAGAAGGCGTTCACTTCGATTTAGCTTATATGCCACTTAAACATTTGGGCTACAAGTCTGTTTCTGTAAACCTTTCAGACATTTATGCAATGAATGCTTTACCTAAACAAATTACCATTTCTTTAGCAATTTCAAACCGTTTTTCAGTTGAAGCATTGGAAGAATTGTACTCAGGATTTATGATGGCTTGTCGCAAACACAATGTGGATATTATTGGCGGAGATACTACCAGCTCTAAATCCGGATTAGTGATTAGCATTACAGCAATTGGCGAAGCAATTGGCAGTGATATTGTGTACAGAAACACAGCAAAAGAAGGCGATTTACTTTGTGTAACAGGCGATTTAGGTGCTGCTTATGTCGGACTACAACTACTCGAACGTGAAAAGAAAATTTTCATGGAATCGCCAGGAGTTCAACCCGATCTCGAAGGCAATGATTATATTATTGAACGTCAACTTAAACCGGAAGCCAGAAAAGATATTCCTGTTTTATTAAAAAAATTAGAAGTAAAACCTACTTCAATGATTGATATTTCAGATGGATTGGCTTCCGAAATTTTACACATCACAACACAATCTGATGTCGGTTGTAATTTGTACGAAGAAAAAATTCCTATCGATCCATCCACTTATAACATGGCCCGTGAATTTAATTTAGATCCTACAATGTGTGCATTAAGCGGAGGAGAAGATTATGAATTACTCTTTACAATTGATCAGGCAGATTTTCCTAAAGTAAAAGCCAATCCGGATATTACCGTTATTGGACATTTAACAAATAGTAAAGAAGGCGTGAATTTAATTTCAAAAGC
>JAYVZC010000240.1:0-9274 GCA_043783695.1 Bacteroidota bacterium | reverse complement strand
CAACAAGTGCACTTCCAATCTGAACACTTGTATTTGCACAAATGGTTGTATCCATTCCTGCATTGGCAACAGGCAATGCATTGATTAAAATTGTTTGTGTTGAAGTTTGAGTACAGCTTCCATTAGAGATTGTGAAGGTTATTGTTTTTGTTCCTCCTGTAGAATAGGATACCCCTGTCGGATTTTCGGAAGTTGAATTTTGAGGAGATGCATCTGTTCCAAAATCCCAAAAATAAGACCAGCTACCACCTGTACTACCTGTGTTTGTGCAATTAACTGCCGAACCTACACACTGAGGAGCATTGGATGTAAAAGTTGATGTTGGTGTTTGGTTGATGTTGATTGTTTGAGTGGTTGTTGAAGCACATCCCGTTGTGTTATCGGTTGTGCTGAGCACAATTATTTTTGTGCCTGAAGTAGAGTAAATTACCCCTGTTGGATTTTGAAGTGTGGATGTGGGAGGCGTTGCTCCAGATCCAAAATTCCACGACCAGCTTACTCCGGTTGTTGTTCCTGTGTTCGTAAAAGCTACCGGCAATCCTGTACATTGTGGAGCGGTTGACGAAAAAGTTGATAGTGGGGTGGAGTTAATAGTAATGTTTTGGGTAATTGTACGAGTGCAGGTTCCGTTATCAATAGTTAACGTTATTGTTTTTGTTCCGGCAGAAGAATATACAATGCCCATTGGATTTTGAACGAATGACATACTCGGAGTTGCACCAACACCAAAGTCCCATTGGTAAGTGAGTGCTGCTGAACCTGTGTAAGTGAAATTTACAAGAGAACTCACACACTGAGGCGCATTAGAAGTAAAAGATGCGGTAGGTTGTGGAATAATATCAATCTGTCTGAGCTGAAAATCCGTACATAATCCACTATTACTTGTATAAGTAAGCGTAATGTTTTTTGTTCCTGTGGTGGAATAGGTTACTGCTGGCGGATTTTGTCCCACAAAAGTTGCAGGTGTTGCACCTGCTCCAAAATTCCAGTTCCATGTGAAAGCAGCAGACCCACCAGTGGAAAGATCATAAAACACTACTGGAGAACCAACACACGAAGGGTCGGGGTTAAAATTAAAATCGGCAACGCATTGCGAGAAAGCAGAAAGCCCTCCTCCAATGCACATAATTAAAATTAGATAAATTTTTTTCATAATTTTTAATTTAAAAATGCTCTTGCTTTTTATTTATCCCGATTATGTGTGAAGAGGGTAACACATTGCGGGTTCATATTTGACATAAGCTAAAAAAAAATTTGTTTGATATGAAGACGTAATAAAATACTCAAGGGTTGGAATGGTATATCTCTTTTTCCAAAATTTTTATTTCCTGCTGTGCCGCTTCAATTATTTTTTTTAGTTCTGCTTCTACTGTTTCATTGAGCAACTTGCTATTTCTGATAAGTGTTAGCTGGGCTTTATCTATCAACTGCTCACAATAAGATATTTGCTGTTTCATAGGTAAATTGGATATTACATTTTTATACACTGAATCCATTTCTTTTAATTCGGGCATATCGGTATTTTTTTATTGTTGGCGAATGAATTTATATATTCCATAAATTATTAGAAAACAAATACTTCGAAAAATAAAACAGTATATTTTTTTATTTTTTTTGTCAAGCTAATTTCTAAAAAGCCAAAACCGTAGGACAACAACTATGAACAGGCGCCCTACGGCTCTAGGCACTAACTAAACAAAAATTACAGATGATAAAATAATTTTAGCTTTTTAATTTAGAGAAACGAATAATCACCCGTGCCGCTAAATTTCGTAAGAGTAATAATGCACGTCCAGGTGCCTGATGTGCCGGAAGTGCTTGTTCCGCTTGCTGATTGAGGGCCTGAGCCTCCTGTTAAAGTGTTGTCAACTACAACAGCGCCTGAGGCATCTTTTAAAACTACTTGAAAACTACCGCTGGAAGAATTTATAGACATATCCCATCCTACCGTTGGGTTGGGGTTTGAAAAAGTAAATGTTTTGGATGCGGTTCCTCCGGAACCTGAAATGTCTCCTGATTTACCGGTGGATGAGGTGTTAATTACAGGATAGGTACAGGTGCTGTTATCCTTTTTGGCTTTACTGTCATAATTGTTTGCATTGGGGTCTGTACAGCCCTTCTTTTTGCAACTCGTGAATGATATTGCACTCACAAAGACAATTAGTAATGTTCCTAAAATTAAGTTTGCTGTTTTCATGATTTTTTGGTTTTAAGAGGTTACTGTTTTTATTGGTTTACATTGCTAAGACGAATGTGAGAACACAAAGGTTGGAATTGGATCAATAGCGTCCTAAACGTTGGTGGATTCAAGTTGTAAATGCAACTTTTTGCCCGTTATTATTAATTGTTTGTAAACATACATTATTTGGTGTTTCATACCCAAATTTTTTTCTTGGTCTATTATTTAATTTGTCTTCAACTTCCTGTATTCCTTGAACTGTAATGTATTCAAAGGAACTACCTTTTTGGAAATACTGCCTTATTAAGCCATTTATATAAGCAATTTAAACCGGAACATTCCAAACTTCCCACAGTCAAAACCGAGCAGGAAATCTTAAGAAGCAATTTAAAAGCCAAGATCAAAGCGGAACAGAATCCCCAAAATTAGCCGTTAAGCCGGAAGAAAAACAAAAAATAAAAAAACGAGGACACCGATTTTAATTTATAAAATACGACCACCGAAAGACCACTCGAATTCTAAAAAAGAGGTAAAAAAGAATCAATTGAATACCCAGAAAGCTTTCCCAAAAACTCGTGCCCTTTCCGCTTTGTTTTTTTCAGTTCTTCTTCCACTGTTTCGTTCAGTAACTTACTATTTCTGATAAGTGTTAATTGGGCTTTGTCTATCAACTGCTCACAATAAGAGATTTGCTGCTTTGCTGGCAAATTGCTTATTACATTTTGATAGAATGAATCCATTTCTTTCAATTCGGGCAAGTGCTGTTTTTTTATTTCCAAAAAGCCAAAACCGTAGGGCAACAACTATGAAAAAGTACCCTACGGTTCTAGACACTAACTAAACAAAAATTACAGATAATAAAATAATTTTAGCTTTTATTTATTTGCTATACAAATTCTATCTGCCTTATTTTGTAAGTCAAGACGAACAGAAAACCAAAAAGGTCGGAAAAGGGAAATAATTATTTTTATACCTCTATAAAAATTAATATGAAAAGAAAAATTATCTAAAGAGCCATTTTATATTTCTATTCGGCTTTAAATTTTTTATTCAAAATAAAGAGACCGTCCCTAAATTTTACTTTAGAAAGGTCTCGTTAAAAAATTTAATTAAAACAAATTTTACTTCACTATCAATTTGTTGATAGAGTTTTCTTTTGATGTAGTAGCTCTAACGAAATAAATTCCACTTTGTAAATCACTTACATCAATAGTGATTTTTAACTGATTTGTTTTTGTAGAATAAACAATTTGTCCTAAGGTGTTTTCAATTTCAATTCCGGCTTCGCCTTGTAATGTTGAAAATTCAATAGTAAAACTTTCAATTGCCGGATTCGGGTAGATTAATAGTTGGCTGTTAGAATTTACCATATTATTAATTCCGGCTCCAGAAACTGCAGTAATTTCTATTAACTGGGTATATTGCGGAGAGTCTCCATTAGTTCCCGTAAAATCAAGTTTATTAGTAAAGGTATTTGTAATTAAATCGAATTGAAACAATGTCCCGGCACCATTTGCTCCACCGGCAGAAGTTAATCCGTAAAGCATTCCATTACTTGCCTCTTTTAATGTTCCCATTGGAGTATCACCTGTTGTAGCACTTGAAAAATCGAATTTATTAACGAATATATTAACAACAGGATCAAATTGAAACAGTGTTCCAAAACCATTTGCACCACCTGCAGAAGCTAGTCCATATAAATTTCCATTAGTTGCTTGTATTAAAGAACCCAAAGGAGTATCTCCTGTTACTACTCCTGTGAAATCAAACTTATTAATAAAAATATTCGCAACGGGATCAAATTGAAACAATGTTCCAAAACCATTTGCTCCACCTGCAGAAGTTAGTCCATATAAATTTCCATCACCTGCTTGTATCAAAGAACCAAAGGGTGTATTACCTGATATAGCCCCATTGAAATCAAACTTATTTGTAAACACATTGGTAACAGGATTAAATTGGAATAAGGTTCCAAAAGCATTTGCTCCACCGGCAGAAGTTACTCCATATAAAGTTCCATCAATAGCTTGAACTAATGAACCCAAAGGAGTATCTCCGGATGCAATTCCCGAGAAATCAAATTTATCAATAAGGATGTTTGTCAACGGATTGTATTGAAACAATACACCAAAACCGTTTGCTCCACCGGCAGAAGTCATTCCATATAATGTACCGTCAGTAGCTTGAATTAAAGATCCAAGAGGAGTGTCTCCTGTAGCTGCACCGGAAAAATCAATCTTATCAATATAGATATTGGTAGCCGGATCGTATTGAAATATAGTTCCCAAAGCATTTGCTCCTCCTGTTTGAGTCATTCCATATAACTTATTATCTGTGGCTTGCACTAATGAGCCGAAAGGATTTGCCACAACGCCAAAATCAAACTTTTTAATATATGCGGAAGTAAATGGATCATATTGGAATACAACACCTGAAGCATTTGCTCCGCCAATCTCTGTCATTCCATATAATTTTCCATCACTTGCCTGCATTAAAGATCCGGAAGGGCTATCACCATCTATACCTGTAAAATCAAATTTATTTAAGAATCCTAAAGTAGCAGGATCAAATTGAAATAACGTACCGATGCCATTTGCTCCACCTGTATTAGTCATTCCATATAATTTTCCATCTGTTGCTTGAATCAAAGAATTAGGAGGAGTCCCTCCGGTGGCAATTCCTGAAAAATCAAATAAATTAGTCAATACATTTGTAGCATAATTATATTGAACTATTGTTCCAACCCCATTTGCTCCACCTGCAGAAGTTAATCCATACAATTTCCCATCTGTTGCCTGCATTAAGCTACCGATAGGATTTTGTCCATCAACAGGACCTGCAAAATCATACTTCTTTATAAAAATATTCGAAACCGGATCAAATTGAAATAATGTACCAACACCATTTGTTCCACCACCGAAAGCAAGTCCGTATAATTTTCCATCTAAAGCCTGCATTAAACTACCAAAAGGGTTTTGTCCGTCAATAAGCCCTGTAAAATCAAACTTTTTTGTGAAAAGTCCGGTAGCCGGATCAAACTGAAACAATACTCCCAAACCAGCTGTTCCACCTAAATTTGTTAGTCCGTATAACATTCCATCCGTTGCTTGCATTAAAGACCCCAAAGGATTTTTTCCATTGGAGGCTCCTGCAAAATCAATTTTATTGACAAGAATATTAGTTATGGGATCATACTGAAATAATATTCCAAAATTATTTAAGCCTCCTCTGCGTGTCATTCCATAAAGTTTACCATCTGCTGCCTGAACTAAAGACCCTCGGGGGTCGCTTCCATTTGTAAGTCCGGCAAAATCAATTTTTTTTACATATACATTGGTTGCGGGATCGTATTGAAATAATACTCCGAAATTATTTACTCCACCAGCAGCGGTCATGCCGTAGAACTTTCCATCTGTAGCTTGTATTACATTAGTATATAATGGACGTGCCCCCTCTGCTTGAAAAAAGCTATGAATAACGGTCTGAAGATTTCCGGAACCATCGGTTCTAAAAATAGTTCCTGCGTTGTATTGCCCACCAACCGAAGTCATACCCCAGAGTTGAGTTTGAGCATAACTTGTTAAGCTAACAAAAATGCAGGTAATAATAAGTAGTCGTTTTTTCATGATATAATTTTTAGTACATACTAATTTTTTTTAAAAGACGTAATAACAATTGAAATGGTTGGAACGTGAAAGTAATACCGATTCGGTATAAGTTAAAATGTTAGCATTATGAGTTTTTAATATATTTCTTTTGTTAGTACGTCATTCCTCGCAATGACGCTCCAAATGTAGGTTTCAGTTTTCCTTAAACAATTGCTATAAAATTAACTTATATAAATTCTAATGTATAAGGAATACATTAAGGTAAGAAAAAATATTTTTTTCTAAAATTTTAGAAAAAAAATATTCAATATGAAAGTTACCTAAAGAGATATTTTATTCCTAACTGCAATCCAAGTGATGCGGTATGAGTACGATTAAAACTACCTGGAGTCAAGGAGTTTCCTTTATAAATATTTTTTAATCCAAAATCTCCATTGAGGGCAGATGACACTATTATTCTTTTGAATGCAAGAATTTCATATTCGTAGCCAAGCCGTAAACCATAATCCGTAGAAGAATACAACGATTTAGTTTTTTTAAATTCTGAATCATCACTACTATTTATTAAAAAACCACAATTGATTCCCACAATTAAATTATTAGATTTGGGAACATTAAACCATCTACTAATACCTTTTTTTCGGTGTTTCAATGTAAAGTTAACAATCGAGTAATTTAGTTTAACATGACTTGTTTTGTATTGCCCTTCATTGTATCTATGATATGTTTGCCCCTGCTGTGAATTAATATACCAGTTTAGTTCTCCGGCAAAATTTGAATTGAAATTATATCCACAAGTAATACCATAAGCATAACCAAAATTGAAGTTTGTTTCTTCAAGAGACTTGGAATTAAATCCATTAAACGACAACTGATTGAAAAGCCAAATATTATTTCCCGAAATAATTCCACCGGCATATAATCCATGAAACTCATTATTTAACGGAAGTTGAGTAAAAAAATCTGAATATACAACGGAATTATTTGGAACTAATTGAGGAATTGTGGAATCGATTGCAGTAACAGGAATAAAAGAATTTTTAATTGAGAACAGAAGCAATTCTTCATTCTTAGTAGTTAGCAAAATAGTATTATCAGTTGTTGTAGCAATGTAACCATCTTTATCTTTAGTAGAATTTTCATTTTTTATTTCGACAAAAGTATCTTTTACTGTTTCTGTATTAACAATGGATTCGTATTTGGTCACAGAAGGCTGCGGATCCATTTTTAATGATTTAATTTGCTCACTAGATTCATTTACAAGTAAAGAAGATTGCTCTCCTATATTCTGAGAGCTCGTTTTATTTGAGGATTTATTTACTCTAACAGAGGAGAGTTCAGTTGCATTCGATGCGTTTGTTTTAACTCCCAACATAGTATTAGACACAGAGGATTGGTTCTCTGTTTTATCATTTTTGAGATGAGAATTTATTCGCTTGTTTTTTTCTTTTTGAGATGGAACATATTCGTTAGCTAGAAGATTGTTTTTTATTGCAGTTTTTTTATCCGGTTTATTTGCAATACTAATTTTGTGTTCAACTGCATTTCCAGAATTGATAATGTAATTTCCAATAAAAAGTAATAATAACAATAATGGAATGGTATAGGCTGTTCTGCGTAAAATAATTTTTCTTCTGGCAATGGAATTTAATTTAGAATCAATATTTTTCCAAACAGCTTGTATATCCAATTTACCGGAAATATTATTCCACACCTCCACAGGAGGTTTCTCGTTCAAATTATTGAACTGTTTTTTGTACCAATCGTTGAATTGTTCTTCCGTCATTATATGCTCCTGACTGTTTCAGGCACTTTATTATTACCATATAGTTTTCCAATCCAATTTTGCAAAATCATTCTTGCTCTTGAAACCTGAGATTTGGATGTTCCGCTGGTTATGTTTAGCATTTCAGCAATTTCATTATGACTATACCCTTCTACAACATACAAATTAAAAATAACTCTCGCTCCTTCCGGTAGCTTGTGTATAAGGCTCAGTAGTTCTTTTTCAAGTATTTTGTCAGGAATTGAAACTTGAAATGGAACTGTTTTCGCTTCGTCTATATTAACATTGCGCTGATCCCTTACAAATTTTCTGTAATGGTCAACGGCTGTATGAGTTATTATTCGTCTAATCCATCCTTCGAGCGATCCCTCACCTTTAAATTTTTCCAAAGAGGCAAAAACTTTAATAAAACCATCTTGAAGTATATCCTTTGCCGCATCACGATCATTGATATATCCCAAACAAACCCCAAACATTTTTGAAGCATATTTATGGTATAACATCTCCTGATATTCCCTGTTGCCTAGAATACAACCCTTGATTAATTCTGTTTCTGTCAGAATCTTTTTTTCTTCCATAAAAAATTTATACCGTTTTAATTAAAAAACAATCTCATTCCCGCTTTCTAAGCGATTCACAATCAAATTATATATATCACTATTATCATTGTCATTAATTAAAATAGTGGGAACGCTATTAACAAGGGTTTGGCTTGCACTTTCCAAGATACTCTGAGGGACGGTTGCAAACCAATAATTCGGATTTAAAATAACTGTAGGATAAACAGGACGATTTTCAACTAAAACAATTTGATCTCCGCCACTAGAATTTTTGGCCTGAATTTGTATGGCATCATCGGCAGGGAATTCAAATTGAAGCGCAATTGTATCGTTTATGGTGTTAATATAATATCCCAAAATCAAAAGAGAAGCTCCGGTTTGATCACCATCGGTTTCCATTTTAATTTCCATTTTATTATATGTTCCTTGTGGAATATCAAACCTAATACCTGAATTAATTGCACTTTGGGCTAAATTTACTTGCAAATTATTACTAAAGGTTTGGTCGAGATCTATTTGATTTTGTCCTTGTTTGCGATCGCCACTAAAAGAGATTTTATTTAAGGTAAGAAATCCACTAGTAAATTTCACTAAACCACTGTTAGAATTGCTGTTTAATTGAAATTTGAACGAGGTTTCGGTAGGTTTTTTCCATTTTTTTCCGCAGGAGAAAATCGAAAAAAGTGCTATGGTTAATACTAAGAGTGTTAAATGTTTCATTATTTTCATTTTTAAAATGGTGCTATTGAATAGACGAATAAAGTTACAAAAAGGTTGGAATAGATGTAATAAATTTTTAGAATAGTGCTAAAAAGGAGCACAACACAACTCTCATATCTCTCATTCATCAAATAGTTACCAAATCAGTATTATATGGGAGCAGTAAATTTTATTTTTAAAGGTTAAGAAAATCGAACAACTAACTGTGCCTTTTTACCTAGTTTGATTTTGCGCGAACCAGTTTGATTGTTTTCGTAAAATCACTTGTCCTCATCTCAATAAAATACAATCCCTGAGCCAGAGATAAGCCATTGGTATCAAATTGAACAGAGTGGCTTCCTTCTGTATGAAAGGTGTTTGATGATATTATTTCGGCTACTTCTTGTCCTATGATTGAGTATAACTTAATACTCACCTGCAT
>JAYVZC010000239.1:0-9278 GCA_043783695.1 Bacteroidota bacterium | reverse complement strand
CAAGAACTTCGCAATTTCTTTGATTGCTTTTTCATCAGTACCAATAGGAGTAAATTCGTAGCTCATCTTATTTTATGACCGATTGTAAACTTTCTTTATAATTTTTCAACGTAATACCTAATTTATTCAAATCACCCTTTGTATCAAATTTAATCAAATGTTTTAAACCCAAAACACTTTCCGAAGAAACGGGAAGTTTAAAACCAATTGCTTCCAACATTTTACATATACTAAATAACAAGGGAAGCGAAAAAGGAATGAATCGTATTTTTTTATGTAATTGATCTGCAATTTCCTGATAAAAAAATTTCATTGTGATAGCTTCAACTTCGGCAACATGAAACAAGCCGACTTTTTCTTTTTCAAATACTGTTTCAATAATTAAACTCAAATCATCAATATGAATTGTTTGAATAGGCTGTGTTCCACTAGCAATCAATGGAAGAAAAGAAGAATTTTTTATTGTTTTGATAAGCTCAGAGGCCAACCCTTTTTTTCCAATAACTAATCCCGGTTTCAAAACAACATCTTTAGAAACATCAAATAATTTTTCACATTCCAATTTTGTTTTTCCATAATGTGATTCTGCATTATTATGAGCAGAAAATGAAGAAATGAACAAGGGTTTAATGTTTTTTTTACGACAAAGCACTATTATTTTTTTTGTTCCAGAAGTATTGATTGTATCTGCATTTTTATTTTGATCAAATCTCAGATATGCACAATGAACTAGAAAATCAGCACCATCAAAAACAGTTTCATCAGGATTCTGTTCCAAATTATATTGAATGTATTCAACATCTTTCGCAATTTCTTTTGGAACACCTCGAACAAATGCTTTTACCTGCCATCCTTTAGCAGCAAAATAATTCACCAGATGTTCTCCGATAAATCCATTTGCTCCGGTGATAATGATGCTTGGCTTAGTCATTTTTTAAAACATTTTTTGCAACATTGTATGCATTTGCCATTAATGTAAATGTCAATCCTTTTGCAGGAAGATAGTTGAATCCTGAACCATCCGCGACAAACACATTCTTTGTTCCACCTAATTTTCCATTTGAATGTATACTAAATACTTCCCCATTATCATTGAATGGTAATGCTCCAGCATAATGAATACTTCCACCGTGCGGAGTATAAACCGTTTTTAGAGGTTGACATCCCAATGATTTTAATGTAAATTTTATTTTTTGTTCGCGCTTTTCGTTTGTATTTATTTCTTTCTCCGACAAAATATATTGTCCAGTCAAAATATCTCCAGTGAAAGTATTCGCATTTTGTTTCATACGAATAAATTTAGAATCAGACCCTTTTTCCGGATGATGAATTCCTGCGATTGTAAAAGACGATTGTAAATATTGCATAATGATTCGTGCATCGGCATAATTAAGAGGCGTTTCTTTAATGAGCTTAAACAATAACAAAGAATGGTAGCTGAACAATGCAGCCATTCCAACATCAAAATTATTTTTATTGTCATCAAGATACATTACTAATTGCCCTAAACTGGTTTTCTTTTGTTCTATTTCTTTTCCCAACATTCGCCATTGAACACAGGGAATATAACAATATGGGTTACATATGATAGGTAATTGTTCTTTTTTATAATCGAATGAACGAATCACAATACGTGCTGTTCCTAAAACTCCCGGAGATAAAATTAATTTTTTGCATGTGAATATTTGCTCCTCATTTGTATCTGTTCGTTTTACAATTACATCTACTCCTGCATCATGTTCTTTGAATTTTAGCACCAAACAATTCTTATGATAAGCAAAGTTTGATTTCCCTTTAAGTTGATCAATCGTCATCCAAGAACGATAAGACGATTTATCTTTGTCGCTCCAGAAATCCATATCCTTGTATTGAACAGCCGAACGATCAGCTTTGCTTTCGGTCAATAAGGCTAAAGCAGAACGCCCAACAAAAATTCCTTTATTGTTTAAATTATTTTTTTGTTTTTTATACGAAGAAAATAGTCCACTTAAATTTTGTTCCAGCTCCGAAACGGGTTGTACGTTTTGTAAATCTCTCAAACAATACGGAGTGCCATCATCCTTTGTTCCTGAAATACCAATGTGATTGGCAACAGCTTCGTATGCTTTTAATATTTCCGATTCTTTTAATCCAATTGCATCTAACTCAGGTTTTGAAAACTCATAACATCCAAGCCCCCAACCGCCACCTAATCCTCCTTTAGCCATACTTTCCATAGGTTTGAAAGAATCCGATTCAAATGGAATAAATTTTTCTGCAAGTTGCGTTAAAAAATTTCTAGGAGGAGTTAATTGCGAACCCACTTTAGTAGTTTCCAATGGAATGCCTTCAAAGTTTTTTCCTAAAAAATAATTTTGTTGATTATCTTCTTCTTTACGAATGGAAATAAAATCTTTGTTCGGAATAATTTCTTTGTATTGTTCATCTTCCACTCCAACGTCCAATATGGCTATGTTTACTCCTGCTTCAACAAGTGAATGTGCTGCAATGGCGCCTGTGGCTCCTGAACCAACAACAATATAATCGTAGCTTAATTGCATTTTCGCTTAATATTATTGATGATAAATATTCCAATCATTACACTAAAAATTGCTCTTATCCCAACCGCTCCAATTTTAAATAAATAGAAAAATGAAAAATTTCGGGAAAGAAAATAAGAAGTATAATTTGGTGACGCTTCCAAAATGGCAAGCATTGTAAATATTTTTCTACGGGCATTATTATTGGGTTCTTTAAAAGCTAATGCAGCATCAATGAATGCCATTCGTTCTTTCCCTTTAAGCATATTGTTCCAAAGGGCTTGTTCATAATTGGAAAACTGAATGTTTAACTTTTGCATAGCATCAGCATAAGTATATTTTTCAGAATCTTGCACAGCAATACCTAACAAATAATTACCTATTTGTTCGGCTTCAAACATATAAACATTTTTACTTTCCATTAAAGCTACCAGCGTATTCTTTGTATGTCATTATTTTGCAATCAAATGTTTCCATAATCGTTTCCAATCTGTCAAACATATTCTCACGATTGTAATACATCAATTTATTATAAAACCAACTATTATTAATTCCTGGATGCATAAATTTTTCCTGTTCTGTATCGCTATCATAAGGATGAAAATAACTGGTAACAGCTAATCCATTTGAAAAATGTTTATCAAATCCTTTTTTGATAAGCGACATTGGCAAAACTCTGAAATATACACCACCCGAAAAAGGAACGCTCAAAAAACTACTTCCTCTCACACTTACCGGAATTTCCAAAAGTTTATCATTTACCATTCTTGGTTTTTCTCCAAAGTCTTCCCATCCAAACAGTGGATTTTTTGCAGGAAGGACTGAGCTGGAATAGCTAAATCCTAATTCAGATAAAACATCAAATGCCCATGAAGTTTTTTCGGTAATTGAATAAATCGGGGCTCGATATCCAATAATGTTTGATGCACCTGCTTTATTTAAATTTTCTATGTTTTGCAATAAATCATTTTTAAACTCTTCCTTTGTTAGTTCAGTAACGGGAATATGCTTGTTAGAGTGACAAGCAATTTCATGTCCTTGTGAAATAATTGTTTTGATTAAATTCGGATATTGTTCGGGAATATCTCCAACAGTGAAAAAGGTCGCCTTTGATTGATGTTTGTCTAAAAAACGAAGATATCTCTCCACCATCTGTTCCACTCTTGGCTTATAGTCCAAGCCATTCTCCATTCGTAAACGAACATCTTCCAAATCAACACTAAACAAAAAAATATTTTTAGCCGTACTAGCCATACAAGTATTGCGTAAATTTTGTTATTTTGCTTTAAATTAGTGACAAATTACGAAAAATTTAGCTTTAAAAAACAATTATAAATGATAATCATTACAGGAATCACAGGCGGGATCGGGAATTTTTTATTCAATAAATTTTCTCAATCGGACGAACAAATTATCGGGACCTATCATTTAAATAAACCTGAAGGCAAAGTTTATGAAAATACGGTTCGGTTAGACATTACTAATTTTACGGAAGTTGAAAAATTTATTGCATCCATAAAATCACAATCAAAAGAAATAACGCTTATAAATTGTGCCGGTGTTACAGCCAATGCCTTTGCACATAAATCCAGTATTGAAGAATGGAATACTGTCATAAATGTAAATTTAATAGGAACATTTCATTTGATTCGCGCCACATTGCCTTTAATGCGTGAACAAAATTTTGGACGCATCATTAATTTGTCTTCTATTGTTTCAGAAACAGGAGTTATGGGAACCAGCGCTTATGCAGCTTCTAAAGCTGGAATAAACGGAATGATAAAAAGCATTGCTTTAGAAAATGCACAAAAAGGAATTACCATCAACAATATAAATCTTGGTTATTTTAAAGTAGGAATGATAAACACTGTTCCAAAGGAAATTCAAGAAAAAATAAAATCAAAAATCGCATCCAACGAATTTGGCGATCCCGAAAATATTTTTTCTACGATTCAATATATTCGAAATACTCCTTATTTGAATGGATCTTGCGTGGATTTGAATGGAGGGTTGGTATAGAATTTCAAATTTCAGATTAGAGACTCCAATTTGAAATCTAAAATTTGAAATTATTTTTTTTCCATCTTCTCCTTCAACAAAGCAATATCCTGCGCCAACTGCTTATTCTGAGAATGCAATTTTGAAACTACTACACTCAAGTGAAGTAAGTATATAAATACCGCAAAGATCGCTGCAATAAAAACTAAGTTGGGAGGCGAATACACACCAACCAGATCTGAGACAACAGCTAAACCATCTCTCCAAAAGGAGAAGACCACCAATATTATTGTACATACGATCCAAACTATGGAATATTCTTCGCGAAGTTTTCCTTTAATAATTAATCGAACAATGTAAAGCAAAAACAAAATACTTGTTGATATTGCGATGATTTGAATTCTGAACATAATAGATAGGTTTTAGGTTTTTGCCACAGATTCACTGATTTTCCAGTTAAAAAATAATTTCGCAGAAAAAACAATTAAATAATTTCTTTTTTAAAAAAATTTAATCTGTGAATCTGTGGCTATCTTTTTTTAAATTTAATTCTTATAAATGTATAAATAATTGCCAATGTAACTTTAAACATATAATAGATAGAGGAAACCGAGCTTATTGAAGAAACGCCACCTTGTCGTTTTTTCATGTTAACGGAGACTTCTCCAATTTTTAATTTGTTTAGCGAATATAATATAATTGCTTCCGGCTCCGGATATTCATCGGGATAATATTCACTTACTATTTTCAATGCTTTTTTATTAATTAATCGTAAGCCAGAAGTGCTATCATTTATCTTTATTCCAACTAAAAAGCGATTCAGCCATTTAAAATAAATTATTCCAAATCGTCTGATTGCTGAAGATTGAAATCCTTCTCTAGACATAAAACGTGAACCAATGACTACATCTAACTTATTTTCGTTTGCAGAGTTTATTAGTTTCGGAATTTCCGATGCAGGATGTTGTCCATCACCATCAATTTGAATAGCATAATCAAATCCATTTTCAAAAGCATATTTGAAACCTGTCTGTACTGCACCGCCAATACCTAAATTAACGGGCAAGTTTAAAGCAACACAATTTAATTTGGCAATTATTTCGGAAGTGGAATCTTTTGAGCAATCGTTAACAACAATAACCGTAATATTTAATTGTTGTTCTTTTGCAACTAAAAAAATATCGCTAACAACATTGGCGATTGCTTTTTCTTCGTTATACGCTGGAACAATAATTGCTATTTTCATATTACTATAACGGTTTACTGTTAATTGAGATGCGGAATTTACTTGCACAAAATTGTCTTAACCGAAAATCTTAACCTGCCTGCCGGTAGGCAGGTTAAATGTACTGAACTATATGACAAATGCAAAAACGCTACATTTTTTGCTGTTAGCAGCTTTTACCGACACACAGTAAATTATAGTTTAAATGTCGGTCGATTTGCTTAGGTTAAATAATTTCAACTATTCCGCAAGTACACAATTAAAGCAATTGTCGCCAACAGAACTAAAAGTGAGTATGGACTCGCCAAATTTACTGTCCATCCAAGAAGCATTTGTCTTTTAGGAACAAGAACTCGTTTGTCTTTTTTGTTAAAATAAATAAACCCCCATTTCCAATTGGAAGGATCGTTATGCCATTTTTCCATTGTTTCCTTACTTGGTTTTTCCTCTGTCTCCATGCTTATATAAGTAATGCTTGATGTAATTTTGCAGGTTTTTAACCAAATCTACCTCAATATTTAAGATAGCTTTAGCAAGTTCAATTATTTTATCGATGGATTTATTCGCTTCGTAGGACATTTAAAATAAAGTAGAGAAATGTTTGTCTGATTAACAATTTTTTATTATATATTTACATTAGATACATAAAAACAATTATTTCTTCATTGCTATATATAAAGGTATAAAAATAGTTCATTTTAAAGATAATCATATCATAAGCATTAAATTAAAAAAAAACAAGAATTGAAAACAATCGATATTGAAACATCCCTTCTAGACTGCTTACAGAAATATTTTGGATTCAAAAAATTCAAAGGACCCCAAGAGGCGATAATAGGAAGTTTGATGGAAGGAAAAGACACCTTTGTAATTATGCCAACCGGTGGTGGCAAATCATTATGCTACCAACTACCTGCTTTGGTAAGTGAAGGAACTGCAATTATTATTTCCCCTCTTATTGCTTTGATGAAAAACCAAGTGGATGCATTACGCAACTTCGGAAACGAAGAAGGTATTGCACACTTTTTAAATTCATCTCTTACAAAAGCGGAAATCACGAAAGTGAAAAAAGATATTACCGATGGTAAAACAAAACTATTATATGTTGCTCCGGAAAGTTTAACCAAAGAAGATAACATTGCATTTTTTAATGAAATAAAAATTTCCTTTTTTGCAATTGATGAAGCACATTGTATTTCGGAGTGGGGACATGATTTCCGCCCTGAATACAGAAGGTTGCGTCCTATCATCGAACAAATTGGTAAAGTTCCCATCATTGCTTTGACTGCAACTGCAACTCCAAAAGTTCAACAAGATATTCAGAAAAATTTAGGCATGAGTGATGCCAATTTATATAAATCATCTTTTAATCGTTCCAACTTATATTATGAAGTTCGCCCTAAAGTAAATGTGATTAAAGAAATTATTAAATACGTAAAAACACAACAAGGTAAATCAGGAATTGTATATTGTTTGAGTCGTAAAAAAGTTGAAGAGCTTGCACAAACATTGCAAGTAAACGGCATCAAAGCATTACCCTATCATGCAGGATTAGAAGCAAAAGAACGCGCAAAAACACAAGATGCTTTTTTAATGGAAGATATTGATGTGATTGTTGCAACCATTGCATTTGGAATGGGAATTGACAAACCGGATGTCCGTTTTGTGGTTCACCACGATATACCAAAATCATTGGAAGGATATTATCAGGAAACCGGTCGCGGTGGGCGCGATGGTGGAGAAGGTAATTGTGTAACTTTTTATAGTCATGATGATATTGCGAAGCTGGAGAAATTTATGAAAGGAAAACCTGTTGCTGAACAAGAAATAGGAAAACAGCTTTTGACAGAAACGGTTTCTTATGCGGAAACATCGAGCTGTCGCAGAAAATTTTTGTTACACTATTTCGGAGAAGAATTTGATGAAGCAGGATGTGGTGGAATGTGCGACAACTGTAGAAATCCAAAACAGAAATTTGATGGAATGGATGATATTGCTTTAGCGATTGAAGCTGTTATAGATGTAAAAGAAAAATTTAAAACAAATGATGTTATCAATGTTTTATTAGGAAATATTACTTCAACAGTAAAATCATACAAACAAAATGAATTAGAATGTTTTGGGAAAGGCACTGAAGATGATAAGAACGAAAAATATTGGAATGCCATTTTCCGTCAAGCATTGGTGTCGGGTTTATTATCTAAAGATGTAGAAAATTATGGTTTATTAAAAGTGACCAAAGAAGGAGAAAAGTTTTTGGATAAACCATATAGTATGATGGTGACCAAAGATCATGATTACGAAGGAACAGAAACAGATGATGAAGACGGCCCATCCGGTGGCGGGAAAGGCGGTTCCGGAGCAGATGAAGTTTTGTTTGCAGCATTAAAAGATTTGTTGAAGCAAACTGCTAATAAATTAAAATTGCCTCCTTATGTTATTTTTCAAGAAGTATCATTAGAAGAAATGGCAATTCAATATCCAATAAAAATGGATGAGCTGGTAAATATTACCGGTGTTGGACAAGGGAAAGCACAAAAATTTGGAAAACCATTTCTTGATTTAATTTCTAAATATGTAGAAGAAAATGAAATTGAACGACCGTTGGATATGGTTGTGAAATCAATCGTTAATAAATCGGGATTAAAAGTTTACATTATCCAAAACATTGATAGAAAGCTGCCTTTAGAGGATGTTGCAAAAGCAAAAGGATTGAGTTTGTCGGATTTAATTATGGAGATTGAAAGCATTGTTCACTCGGGAACAAAAGTAAATATCAGCTATTATATTAATGATATTTTAGATGACGACAAACAAGAAGAAGCGATGGCTTACTTTAAAGAATCGAATTCCGATTCTATCTCAGAGGCATTAAAAGAATTAGGAGAGGATGAATATACCGAGGAAGAAATTCGATTGATGCGTATTAAATTTATGAGTGAATTTGGGAATTAATTTTTATTTCAAGTAGATTTGATTGTGATAAAAGGTCTTGCAACAATAGTTGCAGGGCTTTTTTATTTCGTGGTTTTGCCTTCATACAATTTTGTAAAAGACACATCTACGGGTTCCCATAGTTCCACTTTATTACTGTCGCAATCTAGAATGTGCAAAAATTTTCCATATTCATATGTTTCTATTGTGTCTAGAATTGTTACTTTATTTGCTTTCAATTTTTTTAATAATTCCTCCATATTATCTACACGGTAATTGATCATGTATTCGCTTTTTGAGGGTTCAAAATAATTTGTTTTTTTTGAAAACGGACTCCATTGAGTATATGCAATAGTTTTGTCATCACTATTTCTCCATTCGAACATAGAACCATAATCGTTAGGAGCAAGTTCTAAATTATTATAATACCAGACGTTTAATGATTTTGGGTCTTTGCTTTTAAAAAATACTCCTCCAATACCTGTTACTTTTCCTGATTTTATTTTAGCGGATGTAGTATAATCCGTTTTATACTCATAAAAAAGGTTCAACTCGTTAATTGTTGCTGCAAACATTTTACCAATAATCGCACTATCTGAATT
>JAYVZC010000238.1:0-3930 GCA_043783695.1 Bacteroidota bacterium | reverse complement strand
TACTCATTATTACATAAGCATAAACTTCCAAGCCTTTATTTTCTTGGCAATATTTTATGTTTTCCATCAAATAGTATACATACTCTTTTCTTGTAAATACATCTATCCAACCAACAACTGTTAATGTAACATAGTATAATTTCCCTTCTTCTGTTTTGTACTTATCGGACATAAATTAGGATTACAATTTTAAATAGGATGATTTAATATTAAGGAGGTGTATATGGCAAGATGCCATACCATAGCTTGTCACGAGTGGGACACTCGCGACAGCAAAATTTATTTCACTTTAGCCAACTTCGGATACATTTTCTCCTTCATTGCTTTCACTCCTTCATCTAAAATGTATTCATCATAAGTCATGCGTTTGTCAATTATTCCGTTTGGAGTAATTTCAATTATCCGGTTTGCGACAGTTTGCATGAACTCGTGGTCATGCGAAGTAAATAATGCAACATGTTTCCAGTCTTTCAAAGCATTGTTGAAAGCAGTTATAGATTCCAGGTCCAAGTGATTGGTCGGTTCATCTAGTATCAAACAATTCGCATTGGTCAACATCATACGTGAAACCATGCAACGCACTTTTTCTCCTCCGGAAAGAACGTTTGATTTTTTCAATGATTCTTCTCCTGTAAATAACATCTTTCCTAAAAATCCGCGAACATAAGTTTCATCTTTATCTTTTGAGAATTGTCTTAACCAATCGATCAAATTTTGATCTTCGGTAAAATATTTTGCATTTTCGTTTGGTAAATAAGATTTGGTGATTGTGCTTCCCCAAACGCAATCGCCTGTAGTAGCTTGATCTTCATCGGCAAGTATTTCAAAGAAAGAAGTAATTGCGATGTGTTCTTTTGAAAGTATTGCAATTTTATCTCCTTTGGTTACTGTGAATGTGATGTTTTTAAAATAGGGTGTTCCTTCAGGAGAAAGTTTAGAAAGATTTTCTACATTTAAAATCTGATCACCACAATCACGTTCCGCTTTAAAAATAATGCCCGGATATTTTCTTGTTGATGGTTTAATTTCATCAATAACTAATTTCTCTAATAATTTTTTACGGCTGGTTGCCTGTCTTGATTTAGAAGCATTAGCACTGAATCGTTCAACGAAATCCTGTAATTCTTTTCGTTTGTCTTCTGTCTTTTTATTTTGATCAGAACGCTGACGCAAGGCCAATTGGCTGGACTCGTACCAAAACATATAGTTCCCAGTATACAAGGAAATTTTATTAAAATCGATATCTGCAATATGAGTACAAACAGCATCTAAAAAGTGACGATCGTGAGAAACAACAATTACAATGTTTTCAAAATTGGCTAAAAAGTTTTCTAACCATGCGATAGTGTCCACATCTAAATCGTTGGTAGGCTCATCTAATAAAAGAATATCGGGGTTACCCAAAATGGCTTGTGCAAGCAATACACGAACTTTTTCTTTACCATTTAATTCCCCCATTAATTTGTTGTGGTATTCTTCTTTCACTCCTAATTCACTCAATAAATTTCCAGCATCACTTTCATAATTCCATCCATTCATTTCCGCAAATACATTTTCCAGTTCAGCAGCCTTGATCCCATCGGATTCCGAAAAATCGGATTTTGCATAAATAGCATCTTTTTGCTGCATCACATCCCAAAGTTTTTTATTTCCCATCATTACGGTTTGCAAAACAGGATAAGCATCAAAAGCAAAGTGATTCTGGCTCAAAACACTTAAGCGTTCACCAGGAGTTATAGAAACTTGTCCGGTTGTAGCCTCAATTTCTCCTGAAAGAATTTTCATGAAAGTGGATTTTCCGGCACCATTTGCGCCAATAACACCATAACAATTGCCCGGAGTAAATTTGATACTTGCTTCGTCAAACAGCACTCGTTTGCCGTAACGTAAGGATAGATTGGAAACAGAAATCATTTATTTTTATTTTAGGGCTACCTGCCTACCGCAGGCAGGCAAAAGTAGTGAATTATCCACGATTTTTATTGCTTATTTGCCAATTTTTCTTTTATTTAGTGCTGTTTTAAGACTTTGTTTGTGAATTGGAAATGCCTCAAAATATCTTTTTTATCTTGCTCGTTGCTTTGCAATAACCTATTCACAAGGGCTCAGCTCCTCGATTTTAAAACCTATTCCATTGAAGATGGTCTCCCACAATCGCAAATTAATGATGTCTTTCAGGATCACACAGGTATCATTTGGATTGCAACCAATGGTGGTGGAGTAAGTCGGTTTGACGGACAAACTTTTCATAACCTGGGAACGAAAGAAGGCTTGAACAATAACCGTGCTCAAACAATTTTTGAAGACTCCAAACAAAACCTTTGGATTGGCACCAACAAGGGACTCAACAAATATTCCAACAATAAATTAATTAACATACAAGATTCCATTCTTGGTAAATTAAGCATTTTCCGTATCCATGAACATTCTAATGGAGAATTGTGGTTAGGCACATCCGATGGAATTATGATTTATGATGGAAAAAAAATTGTTCCTTTTATTCGTAACGATTCTATTGGACACAATCAGGTTTGGGCCATCACTCAAGATAAATTAGGAAACACTTGGATAGGAACTGTTCCCAACGGTGTGTTTTGTTATGATGGAAAATCGATGGTACATTTTGGTGCAAAGGATGGCTTGTTAGAGCCCAAAAATAGAGACATATTAATTGTTAATGATAAAGTTTGGGTAACAACTTATAGAGGAATTAATGTGTACGATCTTTCTCAAACCTATAGTGGCACTCACAAATTTGATACACTAAAAGTGAATGGGAAACCTTTTATGGAAGGCACGTATCGTTTGTATAAAGATGCTACTGGTATTATTTGGGCAGGAACAGCAAGTGGAGTAAGTCGGATAGCGTATAGCAAATCAAAAAAAATTACAAGAGCGAATGGTTTATCCAATGGAATGGTTTGTGGAATTATTCAGGATAAAGAAGGCAATATGTGGTTTGGTTCTTTTGGTGGTGGCTTAAACAAATATAAAAACGATTTGTTTGTGAACATCAACGAAAATGGTGGTTTGGCAAACAATACGGTGATGTCGTTTTATAAAGACAGCAAAAATAATATGTGGATTGGAACTTGGGGTGGTGGAGTTTCCAAAATGGATTATGATGCTTGGAAAAGAAAAGATACCATTATTATTCAAAATTATTCAACCAAAGACGGATTGCCATTCAATAATATTTGGGCAATATGTGAGGACTTGAAAGGAAATATTTGGTTTGGCACATCCGCTCAAGGAGTAAGCGTATATAATGGTAAAACATTTAAAAATTATCATTTAAAAGAAGGACTGCATGGGTCTCACATCACTTCCATGTTGGTGGATAAAAAAGGAAACGTGTGGATAGCTCATGAAAATGGATTGGATAAATACGATGGAAAAACATTTAATTTTTATGGGAAAGACCAGGAAATTTTTACGGAAGGTGTAAATGCAATATATGAGGACAACCTAGGATACTTGTGGTTTGGTTGTACAAATAAAATTGTAAAATACGATGGAAAAATATTTTCCAGTTTAAGTCGTCCCGAAGGTTTTCCAAAAATAAGAAACATCGCACGCGACAATTATGGTTATATGTGGTTTAGCACCGATGCAGGCGCTTGCGTTTATAACGGTAAAATTTTTAGAACAATTTCAGAAAATGATGGACTAAGTTCTAATATGGTATATTATGTTCATGCTGATAATGAAGGTTCGTTATGGTTGGGCACAAACAATGGAATCGATCGATTGGATTTAAGTCGATTGGTAAATCAAAAAGAAATTATTTTAAAGCATTATGGAAAAGAAGATGGATTTATTGGATCGGAATGTAATCAAAATGCATTTTATCAAGATAATGATGGAAAACTTTGGATAGGAACAATTGGCGGGGTTACTATTTATGACTCCCGACAGGAAAAGAGGAAT
>JAYVZC010000237.1:0-3932 GCA_043783695.1 Bacteroidota bacterium | reverse complement strand
CATTGTAGGCATAGCCAATTTTTCCACCAACTGTCAATTTAAAACTTTTTTGTCCTCGTGTACGAATGCGCAATTCAATAGGCACTTCCATATAATTCGCTGAAAATTTATTGGTATTAAATTTTGTAGTGATTGGAACAAAAGAGGTATATTTTCCATCTATCGAATAAACAATTTGTCCATTTGTATGCACATCATGCGTGCTAAATCCTGCTCCAATTGCAAAACTAAAAGGACCATATCCAAAAGGATAATCCCACATCAAATAAGCATTTCCGCCTAATGAATAAGGTTTCTGACTAATTCCTGCCGGCCAATTTCTGTAGGAGTCGAAACTAAAATCAACAACGATATGATCTTTTGGGTCGGCAATTTTTTTTGGTTGTATTTCAATAATTGAATCTTTTGTTTGTGCAAAAGAAAAACTACCTATAAATAAGAATAGGATAAAAAATAATGATTGAGAATTTGTTTTTTCTGAAAAATAGTTCATCTGCTTTTATTTATGCAAAAATAATCATTTTAAATTGATACTTAAATACCGCAGTTTTTACTCAAACAAATGAGTGATGTCTTGTTTTTTTACATCCAACAATAACGTGTGAATCCCCAGCAACTTAGCACTTTCAATGTGTTGAGGAGAATCGTCAATAAATAGTGTTTCTTCTTTCAGTAGTTTATTTTGATTTATAACAAGCTCGAATATTTCCGTATCCGGTTTGCGCATTTGTAGTTCATAAGAAAGATATACCTTTTCGAAATAGTCATTAAAATTTGAGATTGAAAATGTTTCTTTCAAATAATTGTAAATAAAAAGCATGTGAATTTCATTCGTGTTACTTAAAAGAAATGTGCGATACTTTTTTTTAATCGACATTAGAAAATTTAATCGTTCTTTTGGCAAATTTAATAATATTGAATTCCAGGCAAAATCAATGTCTTCATCAGATGTTCCGTTAATACATTGTTTTCTTATCTCTTCTCTGAAATCATCAGAGGAAATAAATCCCTTTTCATAATTATCGAAAAGTTGTGTTTGTTGCGCTTGAGAAAACAAGGTTTTGAAGTCGCTTATTCCTAAATTTGAAAAGGCTTTTTCTGTTAGAGAATAATCAATATTCAGAATTACGCCACCTAAATCGAAAATTATATTTTTGTAGTTATTTGTATCAATAATCATAATAAGAAGCAAAATGCTTTGTTAATTGGGTATAAATATATAATTTCGCAATCCTTAAATTGCATTGTTATAGATGTAATTGCGCCCATAGCTCATTCGGTTAGAGCAACAGACTCATAATCTGTGGGTGCTTGGTTCGATTCCAAGTGGGCGCACCCAATTGAAAAAGCGGATATTTATATCCGTTTTTCCTGTTTTTATACCCTCTAAATTGCTTGTTATTAGTGCAATTTCTTCAAAAATTGTGCTTTCTTCAATGATCCGATAATCCTATTTTATAGTATCCGTTATTTTATATCGGCCTAAAAATGTGCTAAATTTTTTGTAAAACTCCTGCTTTTCTAGCCTGTCACAAAAAATAAAATTTACTGACCAAAAAGCTCTATTTACCCAATTTACTTATATCAATTATCCAAGCTTTTAATAATCCCATTTCTTCTTTACCAATCACATTTATATCAATTAATTTTTGATAACAAGTAATTAAATTATCACAAATATTTTCCTGCCCCGATCTTAATGTCAATGCTTGTAGTTCTTTACAGATATTAAAATTGTTTGAATAGCCTGGAATTTCATCTTCAAAATCTTTCATTAAATTGTGTTCGTTGCGTTCTTGCCAAACAGTTGGTTCGTGATACAAAATGCTCCAGCCACATTCCCAGGAAATGCGTTGTGCAACGTAACTGCGCCAAATATCTGTCATTCTGAAGCTACAAAATGAAGGCAGATACATTAATGGAAATGCTTCTTTAAACCAATAAGTATTCTGACTATTAAACGGACTCCAGGCGTTTTTTCCAAGAGCTAATCTTGTTTTGATTTCAAAATTTATTGGTAATGGATAGGTCAATCGGTAAACCGCATCCACATCCGGATTTTCATCCGCTAATCCTTGTTGAATCGGACAGTTTATGGACTCGTTTTTTAATGAAGAAAGTTCAAGTTGTTTTTTTTGTAATTCTTCTAAAGGAAATCCCCTAGGCCAAATCATATTTTTGGTGAAGTAATGATATACGTTTACCCAGCCAGCATTTTCGAAAACATGACTTTTTACTTCTCTATTTTTTTCTTGCCAGAATTCAGCTCTTGGAACATTATCATCATCCGTTTCTACTAACTCTGTAGAACCATTTTTAATTGCCAATAAGTAGCCTAAATTTTTACGGGAGTAGTGGCGAGTAGGAGTAACTTTAGCCAATTCAAAAGGCAGCGTAAGTTGACGATCAACGCTCCAATAATCGCAACCTTCTAATTTAAAATCAGTAGGTGATTTTGTATCTCCAATAACAATATAATCGAAATTGTGTTGTTTACAATCAGTAGCAAACTGTTTTAAAATAGGATGCTTATCGTTTGCTATGGAAGTGATGATGAGTGATTTTTTCATTTCTGTTAATTCATAAATTCTTTTAATTCCTTTTTTATTTCTTCGAAACCTACATCCGGTTTATAATCGAAATCTTTTTCTGCTGCTGTAATTTCTCCTGCTATGTCCTTGTGAAACTTTCCTGCTGCATGCACTGTAGCATTCAATTTTCCAAAAACACCTAAAAAGCTATCAAGTATACTAAATAATTCGCACATCCATTTAGGAACATAAAAAGGATTATATTTTACTCCCAAACCATCGGCTATCATTTGATAAATGTCATCTACCATTGGTGCCTCCTGCCTGTCCGGCAGGCAGGTTTTATCTCCAATCCAATACCATTTTCCAAAAGTGTTTTTGTTTTTTTCTGCTTTTGTGAATGCTTGAATGATATTGTCAACATGAGAAATGCTTCTGAAATTTTTTCCGTTCCCGAAAACAATTTGTTTTTTCCAATAAAACATTTTAAAAAAATCTTTATTCCTGTCGGGCATAAACGGACCAAAGAACCAAAACCCTCGGAGAGAAGTTCCATCTATCAAACCTTCTGCTGTTTTATCTAAAATATATTTTTCTGCTTGATATTTTGATTTTCCGTAGTTTTTGTAAGGATTCGCAGATGTATGTTCATCAAAAATTCGTTTTTCTCTTCCATAGCCACAAATGCTATCTGTTCCCATAAAAATAATTCTGCGAATTCCTTTTTCAATACAAACATCCACTATGTTTTTTGTTCCGATAAAATTTATATCGTTAAATGTTTTTATACTTTTAGGATAAATAACTCCTGCTAAATGATAAACGGTTTTAACATTTTGTAGTGCGACTTTCAAACTCTCTTTATCAGAAATGTCCCCATACATAATTTCAAAATTAGATGGAAGAGAAATTAAATTTTTAAATTTTGGTTGTACAAACAATCTTATTTTTCTATCAACAGCATTGTTTCCAAATCTATCACCATTCATTAAAATGTCAACCATTCTGTTTCCCAGCCAACCCGGGAAGCCTGTGATTAAAAGAATATCATCTTTGTTATATTGTAATCTGTTTATTTCAGAATTATTTTTTGGAAGTAGTTTGTTAGTCCCTAATACTTTTTTTTGAGTTTCTATAATGATTTCAGAAAGTATTTTATCAATAGATGGAATGGAATATCCTAGTTCAGTTTTTGCTTTTTGAGAATCGTACCAACTATAATTTCCAATAACTGTTTTTATATAGCTTGGGTCAACCGGACTTTTTTTACCAAGAATCATTTTTGCTACAATCGCAGCAAAATAAATAAATGCTTTTGGTAAAAATATAAACGGAGCCTTATGTTCACAATATTTTGAAAGTATTGTATAAAAGTCTTTGAATGAAATATTATTTCCTGCT
>JAYVZC010000236.1:0-9304 GCA_043783695.1 Bacteroidota bacterium | reverse complement strand
GCTTTTAATCCATCTGGAGAAAGAATTGTTAATGCTCCACCTAATGGTTTATCTGTATTGTTTTTTAAGGTAAGTGGAATAGAAACAACGTCTTCTGTTGCTACTTCAACTGGGATTTTAGTTGTCATAGCAAAAGGCAATTGAGTAAAGAAGTTTTTTTCTGTTCTTCCTACTGTTCCATCAGATGCAACACCTTCTACAGTTGTGCGAAAAGAAGTGATATCGTCAGAAGCATAGAACTCTAATGTTTTACTTCCAGATTTATCAACTTCAACATTTGGGTTCCAATAAATGGTATTTCTAAAATCTGTTCTTGTTTCAACTGTTTCTTGTTTGTCATAAACGGGAGCAGCAAATTGACGAGCTCTGTAATAAGTCATGATATTTTGTTGTTCTGCTATATCCATTTGAGCTTCTGCCATCCTTAATTTTTTTGAACGTGCGTCCTCTGACTTTGAAGCAACATCTACTTTTGAATTGTTATTGTTGTTTCTTTCCTTTTCTGCTTCTAGTTTTTTCCCATCATCATTTGCAACAGCATTAGGAACTACTCTAGCTTCAAAAATTTCTTCGTTTTTTCCTTTTTTAGCACCTTTATTATTAGCCAAAGCCAATTTCATTGGACGGTTTTCTTGTCTTAGAGCAGCTACTTTCATGTCGCCACCGCCACCCATTGATTCATCTTCTTCAACAGCCATTTCATTCATATCAATAGCCCTTGATCCCGCTCCTGCTGCACTCGGAACATTATATCCATAATAGCGATTGTAATAATTGTTATCATACATATATATCACAATTCCCTGATCGTAATTTTGAATATATTGTGATTGTGGACCATATCCTGATGCAGAATATGATAATGTAACGGGATTAGTTAAGTCTAACTTATTGAAAATAAATTTTCCATTTTCATCTGTTTCATATTCTCCACCGTTATTGATTTTTATTTTCGCATTTGTTAATGCTTTTCCTGTTGATGCATCCAATACAGTTCCTGCAACAATTGCTCTTTCACCCAAGTATGCAACAGCCGGCATATTGTCGTTCATTAATTTTTCCCATGTAAATCTTCTCCAGCCAGCAGTTAATAAAAGATAATCTAAAGCTTTATCTGCTTTGGGTTCTTTTTCATTAAAATAAAATGCTGGTTCTTCTACTTTTTCTCTGATGTCTTGTTGTAATAAAAGTTGAGAAAGAATATTTCCTGATTTGTCATCTGCAAAAGAAATTAATTGATCGTTTACAACAGATAATGAAAGATTAGCTGGCATTGGGATTCCGCGCTCATCTTTTACTGTGACGGTCATTTTTATTTTTTCTCTTGGAAGGTATTTGTCTTTATCTGTTTCAATAAAAATGCTTAATTGTTTGTCTTTATTAACAAAAGCTAATCGCTCCGAACGAGGAACATCTTTTGAATCAAATAAAGTAATTTGAGAAACTCCGATTGGGAAATTGCTTGTTGGGAAAACAATTTTGTTGCTTCCTTTTTTTGCAGAAATTTCTGTTGAGTAATAAATTTTTCCTCTTACTTGCGCAATCAATGATAATTCTTCAGTTTCTGAAGTATTAACATTCACGGCCATTTCGCCTGGCATAGAATTATCTACATTCATTACATAACCGCGAGACATGGCTTGTGGTAAAGCAAATGTTTCTGATATGCCTTCTGGTTTTGTAATTTTTACAGTGTATTTTTCATTTGCTTGAGGAGTAAATTTGAAAGAACCCATTCCCATGTGAAAGCTGCTAAAAGAAGCTACATAAGAACCTTTTTCATTTATAACCATTCCTTCAATATCAGCTGGTTTGTCAAATTCATTCAATGCTCTAAATGCAACATTGCTTTCTAATCCGGTAACTAAATCGCCACCTTCTGGGAATGCTGTAAATTGAATTTTATTTAACAGGATAGGAATAGAGCGGGAAATGCTTTCTGTTAAACCATTGTAATCAATCATTACGTTTAACAAACCATCATTTGTTTTTAATTCTTTTGGAAGATTGAATTTAATGTATCGCATTCCATTTTCATCTGTCTCATCTCCTTTTGTGATAATTTGTTGTCCGTTTAAATTCGCAACAAATTTTATTTTGTAATTGCTAAGTGGTTTATTTTCGTTGGTATTCAATTCTAATTTAGCAATCACTTCATCTCCTGCACCAAAAGCTTTCTTTTCGAAATCTAATTTCATTTTTAAATTTGGAAGAACAATGTCTTGAACTTGTAATTCTTTTTCGAAAACATTGTCATCGCCTTGGTTTTTCATCCAATTAGTATAAGCTCTTACTTTATACATTCCGCCAAGTGCTTCTACATCTAAAACAAAATCACCAGCAGCAACACCATTTTTTGCAATGATATTGATGCTTTTTTCGATGGTTCCTTTTGGATTTAGAAATTCGACATGCACAATGTCACTTTTATTGGAAGCTTTCATTGTTTGTCCGTCACGAACATAAGTTGTGAACCAAATATTATCTCCCGGTTCATAAAAAGGCTTATCGAACTGAACATATACACGGTCTTCCGGTAGTTTTTGTTGATAAGCGCTTAGTTTACTTTTTATGGAGCGGATAAATTCATTATCCATTGCTAGTTGGTAGTAATTGCTGGGAGTGATCCAGGCTACCATTGCCAACATTGCAAGACTGATTCCTGCGATTGGCACTATTCTGTTGATTTTTTTGCTTCTCATGGCTTTAGATTTTTATTTCTTTGCCTGTAAGATGCAGTTGGTTTTAAATTTCCATAAGGGAAGGAAAATTTCTTTTATGTTGCGAAAATACTTTAACTACTAACAGGGAGATCCCGTGTCGTGGCACGGGATGACAGTTTCGAAGGGATGCGCTTTTCAATAATGTTAGCTAAAACCTTTAGTCTTCTATAATTGAAACGTATAAATCTTCTACTTTTTTACGAGCCCATGATGTAGCTCTTAGAAATTTCAGACTTGATTTTACACTGGGATCTTTTTTGAAACAATTAATATCGATATGGTAGGCTAAATTTTCCCAACCGTAATAATTAACCAAATGATTGAGAATCATTTCTAAGGTTTGGCCATGCAGCGGATTATTTTGCTGTTCGGATTGCATGCAGAAATTTAGTTTCTTCTATATGTTCTGATCTTAGCATCTTTTCCTTTCAATTTTTCTTTTTGAGAAGGTCCGCCAAGATTTACTTTTTTATTTTTTTCTTTCTTCTCGTGGAAAGCTGGTCCGGGAACATGTTTGTCTTTTCCTTTTTTCTGTTTGATTTTATCTACCATCTTAGGCATTTCATCATCCGTCAAAAGTTTTGAAATAACTACATCTGTTGGAATTGATTCATACGGAATGGCTTTATTCATTACTCGTTCAATTTCTACCTGATATTCTTGTTCGGCTTCATTAATAAAAGTAATAGCAGTTCCAATTTTGTTTGCACGACCAGTTCTTCCAATTCGGTGAATATAATCTTCCGGAGTTTCTGGTGTATCAAAATTGATAACGTGAGTCACATCAGAAATATCTAACCCGCGTGCAAGAATGTCCGTTGCAATTAATATGCGTTTTGTGCCTTCATGAAATTGTCGTAATGAATTTATTCGTGCTGTTTGTGCTAAATTGGAATGGATAACTGCAACATCATCTGTAAATTTATTTTTTAGCTGTTCAAATAAATTGTCTGCAAGTTTTTTTGTCGAGACGAACACCAATACTTTATTTAATTCCCCATCTGTTCTCAATAAATAATCCAACAAATTTACTTTTGTATTAAAATTAGGAACGTGATAACAAACTTGAATAATTTGTTCTAAAGGTGTTCCGTGTGGTGCGACTTCAATTTTTTGCGGTTCTTCAAAGTGTTTTGCAATTACTCCTTCAATCTCCTCATTCATTGTTGCAGAGAACATCAAATTTTGTCGTTTTGTTGGCAATGTTTCTAAGAAACTCAAAAGTGGTTGGCGGAAACCTAAACTTAACATTTGGTCAACTTCATCAATAACGAGTTGTTTGATATCTTTTAATCGTAAAATTCCAGTTAGTGCTAAATCTACCAATCTTCCTGGAGTTGCAACAATTATATCAGAGCCATTATAAACTAATTGTTTTTGAGTATTAATGTTCGTTCCACCATAAACAGCTAAAAAACGAACATTTTTATAAGTACAAAGTTTTTCGATTTCTTTTACAATTTGCAAAACCAATTCACGAGTAGGGACAATAATGAGAACACGAGGGTGTTTTTGATCGGAATATTTCAACTGACGTAAAATCGGCAGTAAATATGCAAAGGTTTTTCCTGTACCAGTTTGAGCAATACCAACAATATCTCTTCCCGACATTATCAAGGAAAATGCTTTTTCCTGAATAGGTGTAGGCTGAACATAGCCTAAATCATTTAAGGCATTTAATAAAGGTTTGTCGAGATTTAGTTGTTCGAAGTCCACAGATACAATTTATTTCCGCGAAGGTACTCAATTTACAGGGATTTTGTCGATTTATTTATCGAGCCACTTTTTGAAATCATTTACCCGCTCTCTACTTACAATACAGTCGTCATCTGCTAAGGAAGGAAAATTTAGTTTTAAGCGGCTATTGAAATAGGTGCTTACTTTTTGGATGCTGTTGATATGGATAATTACTTTTCTATTGATTCGGAAAAAAGTATCGGGAACAACTAAATCTTCTAAATTATCAAGTGTGTAATCGATAACGTATTTTTTACCAGCAGTCGTAATTAGCAAAACCATTCCGTCTTCTGAAATAAAGAGAGAGATTTCATCTGTTTTTATGGACGAAATGGAATCACCCATTTTTACCATAAATCTGTTTTTGTGTTGTTTGCTATTGCTCTGATAGTTTTCGTTTAATTTTTTTATAGCAGAGCTTTGGCTAGTAAGATTGAGTTTTTTGAATTTATCCAATGCTCTTTTTAAATCTTCAATGCCAATTGGTTTGAGCAAATAATCGACACTGTTTAATGTAAATGCTTTGATTGCATATTCGTCATAAGCAGTTGTGAAAATTACAGGAGTTTCAATCGCAATTCTTGAAAAAATGTCAAAACTCAATCCATCTGCTAAATGCACATCCACAAAAAGAACATCAGCCTTGATCCCTTTTTCAAATGCTTCGCGACTTTTTTTAACTGTATCAAATATGGCAATTATTTCAATAGAAGAATCAATCTTTTTTAAAAGATGAGTTAAATGCTCTGCAGATAATTTTTCGTCTTCAATTATAATTGCTTTCATTTCGAATTTAATAATGGAAGTGTAACGGTAAATGATGTTGCATCTTGATTAATTACAACAAGTTTTTCGGTGTAATATTTATAACGGTCTTTTATGTTTTGAAGTCCTGATTTTGAACTGACTTCTTGATTGCTTCTTAACTGAAGATTGTTTTTTACGATTAGCTCTGATTCGTTCGATTGTATTGTAATAGTTAATGACAACTCTTCTGAAATTTCATTGTGTTTGATAGCATTTTCAATAAGCATCTGAATCGACATAGGAGGAATGAGCATTACAAGTTTATTCTCTTTTATATCGATATTGAAAATAATATTTTTATCGAAACGAATTTGGATTAAGTAAATATAGGATTTAATAAAAACTATTTCATTTTCTAAAGAAACCAATTCACTGTTTCTATTGTCCAATAAGTAGCGGTAAACTTTAGATAATTGATTTATAAAATCTACAGCTTTGTCTTGATCCTTGTAAACTAATGAAGACAATACACTCATGTTGTTAAATAAAAAATGAGGATTGATTTGGTTCTTTAAATTTTGCAATTGCGCTTGCACACTTTCAGTTTTATATTTTTCAGCTTCCAGCATGGATTGTTTCCATTTTGCAAAAAACTGGGTGCTAATTTCAATCGAGATAATAATAACAGAGATTAAAGTTCCAATTACAATTGTGGTTATCATAAATCCTGTTTTGTCTGTTGGATTAGCTTGTGTGCATACATACATGTGATACACTAGCATTGGGATGTAGATAGCAATGAAACTATAAATTAAGCTTGTTGGAAATTGAACGAGTAAACGTTTTCCTGGTTGTTCTACCCATGGAATGTGATTATTCATCCATGTATCAATTCTTAAATTTCCTTCCCATGCTATTATGGTGATGAAAATAGAAATCAAGAAATCGTAGATCTTGCTGTGATCATCTTTTGGAAAAGGAATGATAACATCTAATAGTAGTGAGATGAAGAATCCCACGATTATCATGTAAATAAACCTGCTTTTCTTGTTTCGCATCGTATAAATTTAGCAATTAAAATTTAAGCTACATTTTTAGAATTGCACTTTGTAAGTAAAGTTTGGAAAAAATCCAATTTGGTATGCTGTGTTGATTTTATTTGTTTTAGGATTATATCTTTCTGCAAATACATTTTTATTGTTGGTTACATTTTGAACATCGAAAAATAATGATTGAGAAACTTTTCTCTTTTTGCTATTCATTGTATATCCAATTTTAACATCTAAACGAAAGAAGTTAGAGTTGCGAGCAGAAAAAGCAAGAGAGTCGCCTGATAATACTTCTTGTCCGGCTGCTTGTGATGCTGCTAAATCAACGGGTGTGTAATATCTTCCGCCAGCTTGAGTCATTTTAACATCCATGCTAATGGCATTGCGTTTTTCTTTTCCAACTTTAAATTCTTTCCCAACTAAAACATTGTAAACATATTCTCCATTAAAAGCAGTGTTGTGTTCAATGTTGTCGCTTCCTTTGTATTTCGATTCGTAAACTGTTCCAGTAATTAATCCGTAATAACCTCTGCTGAAGAATTTTTCAATGGTTAATTCTACTCCATAATTAGTTCCTGTTCCACTATTTTTTAAATAACTTTTTTCGTTAGGATCGAAACTGGCTCCCGCATTTAGCATCGAAAAACTGCTTGGTGTTTGTGTTACAGGAATATTAGAAAGCATTTGATAATAGACTTCTGCTTTTACTCTCCAATCTTTGAAAGGTAAAACATCATATCCTAAAACAAAGTGTTGGCTTTTTGTAAATTCTAAATTTTTGTTGGATTGATCATAAGTTCCATCAGCTTTTAATTCGCGATAAAAATAAACATCTGTTGGTTGCATTTGGCTGTGCATTCCGTATCCTACACTAATTGCATTCCTTTCGTTGAACTGATATTTTATTCCAGCTCTTGGCTCAATTGAATTGGAATTGTTCAGTGTTAATAATTGTCCATGTACACCAATATTCATGGTTAGCTTATCTGTGAAATTGTATTTTGCATGAGCATAACCTTGCAAAAGAGTTGTATAATCATTAAAATTCCATATTTGATTCCATGTTCCATTAGATTCTTTATTTCTATAAAATAAATTCAGATTCATCAGCTCAACCATCGCTCCAATTTTGATGAAGAGTTTTGAATTTATTTTTGAATTAAAGGAAGTGTTTGCCGAATAGTGAGTACGAGTCGTTTTGTTTTCCAAAGTTCGAGATGCTGTTCCAGTATATTTTGCAATAGTATCTAAATCATAATTTGAAGCAGCGTAAGTTGTACCGATAACAGTACTCATATATGATTTTGTTCCCAATCTGATAAAATGTTTCAATCCAACTACACCAATATCACTAGTGAAATAACTATCGGCAGTTGCGTCTGCAAATAAATCGGTGCTATCAATTTTGTTGTGTAAAAATTCGATTTTACTTTTTCCACCAATTCCGAAAATGGTGAATTTTCCAAGTTTGGTATTGCCGCTGTTTATTTTAAAAGAAAGGTCTTGGTAAAAAGGAGTAGCGGTTGTACCAATAGGAATTCCAAGTGCCTGAGCAAATCCAGTAAAAGAATAACGGTAAGCAATTAAAAAAGAAGAACCATTTTTTTTGTTAATTGGACCTTCCGTCATAGCTTCTAATCCTGTTAAAGCGCCAAATTGGATGGTGTGTTCAAATTTATCAGCATTACCAGAACGAAATCCCAAGTCAAACACTCCAGCATTAGCATTTCCATATTCAGAAGGAAAAGCAGAAGTAAAGAAGTCGGAGTTTTTTAAAACGTTTGTATTGATTGCACTTACCGGTCCGCCAGTAGTTCCAATAGTTGAAAAATGGTTAGGATTTGGCACATTTAAACCTTCAATTCGCCACAAAACACCAGTAGGAGAGTTACCGCGAATAACAATGTCGTTACGAGAATCATCGGGACTGCTTACCCCAGCAAAATTTGCGGCTAAACGAGAAGGATCGGAGCGACCTCCTGCATAACGATTTACTTCTTCCATTGAAAAGGAACGAGAACTAACGGTGGTCATTTCGTTGTTGGTTTCATTTTTTTTAGTTCCCGAAACAACTATTTCTTTCAAGGAATTCACGTTTTCCTCTAATGCTATGTCCAGATTCACTTCCTTACCAGCGGTCACCACAACATTGGGCAATAAAATCTCTTTATAACCTAAGTATGTGACTTTAATGTCATATCGACCTGGATTTACATCAGTCATTTTAAAATGACCGTCCATATCCGTTGTAGCGCCTTTCAATGGATTAGAATCCATAATAATGATACTTACACCCGGAATGGTTGCTTGTGATTGTTTATCGATTACAAGACCTTTAATAGTTTGTGTATTGGTTTGAGCAAAACTGTTTTCAGTTATCAGTAATAGTGCAGTTGAGAAGAGGATGATGGCTATTTTTTTCATTTGAATGTGTTTTTTGATGCAATATTACTAGTGTATGTCTAGCTGCAAAAGCATAAAATAGCTGAGTTGTTGATATTGTTGGTTGAGGTGTAAAAGGGGGAATATTCTTGCTAGTGTCTATTCCTAAAAAAAGCCTCTCCGTTTGGAGAGGCTTTTAGATCATCTCTGTGATCCCGCTGGGATTCGAACCCAGGACCCCTACATTAAAAGTGTAATGCTCTACCAGCTGAGCTACGGAATCTAATCTACACTTTTATTGCAGTCCCTTATTTTATTTTGGGAGTGCAAATATAGAAGCATTATTTTATTTTGCAAAGCCTTTGTTCATAAAAACTGAATTATTTTCTTTCTGGCTGATATTCAGTGTATTTTAACAAAATAACACTTCTTAATCGCTAACCAATCAAGTATTTATCTTAGAGAAGAAAGATATGGATATATCGTAAAAAAGTGGTATAATTGTGTGTAACCTATCTCTTACAATTTGAGTTTAATTCTCGAAATAAAACCTATCTTAGGACTTTCCGACTTGCAGTTTGGTGCGTCTATGATTGAAGCAGAAAAGATATTCGGGAAAGCAGAAGAATCTGAATTTTTAGACGATATTGATGGATGTCAGTCAAC
>JAYVZC010000235.1:0-3948 GCA_043783695.1 Bacteroidota bacterium | reverse complement strand
TAATACGTCCCCAAGATAAATCTGTTATATGTACAAGTCCATCAACACCACCTAAATCGATGAACACACCATAAGAAGTAATGTTTTTCACCGTTCCTTCTAATACTGGTCCTTTTTCTAATTTAGAAATTATTTCTTTCTTTTGTTGCTCTAGTTCCGCTTCAATTAATGCTTTGTGAGACACTACAACGTTTTTAAATTCATTGTTGATTTTCACAACTTTAAATTCCATTGTTTTTCCAACATATACATCGTAATCGCGGATAGGTTTCACATCAATTTGTGAACCCGGTAAGAATGCTTCAATACCAAATACATCAGCGATAAGACCACCTTTTGTACGGCATTTAACATATCCTTTGATAATTTCATCATTTGCAAGCGCTTGATTAACTCGTTCCCACGATTTCATGGCACGAGCCGTTTTGTGAGAAAGAATTAACTGACCGCTTTTATCTTCTTGTGATTCTACATATACTTCAACAATATCCCCAATCTTAAGATCCGGATTGTAACGAAATTCAGTTAATTGAACAACACCGTCTGATTTGTAACCAATGTTTACAACTACTTCTTTGTTGTTCTTTGCAACTACTTTACCATCAATAATTTCGTTTGCTGCAACTGATTTAAGGGTTTTTTCATAAAGAGAATCGTATTTATCACGATCTGCTTTTGAATAGGTTTCGCCTTTGTTTCCCACTGCATCCCAATCGAATGCTTCTAATGCTACCGGTGCTTCTAATGTTTCTGACATTTTGCTAAATTTCTCTGAAAATATGCCTCAGAGTTTGTTTTGTATCCAATTAATTGATTATCAATTTAATTGAAGAGGTTAGTACTAAAAATTGTTATTCCTTTTTAAAAGGGACACAAAGATAATCATTAGTTTTCTAGTTGCAAATAATTTTTTTATTTTTTTTAAAACAATCCATTTTTGCCGTTTAATTGTTTATTTCACTTTAGTTGAATATGGTTAACTTATTAATTTTCAATTAGATAATATTTTTTAAAAATTAACAATTAAATACCTTAAATTTGAGGATGAATTTGAAAAAGCACCATCTTTTAGAACTTTTTTGTTTCTTTATTCTTCTTTTCGGAAGTGTAAAAAACAGCATTTCTCAAATCGATGAAACGAATGGAAAAATTGTAGCTTTTCATCCTTCGGTTGGAATTTCAATTAATCTCTCTGAAAAAAAAGAATTTGCAATTTTTACTGAATACAACGACTCACTTTTTGAGTCGGCACAATTGGTCAAATATTCAATTGATAATTATTCCGTTCTCATCAAAACAACAAAAGGACAATCTTTTGAAAAACCAATTTCTATTCAAGAACTTGATGGTATATATGCAAGTATAGAAAAAATAAAACAGGGAAACGTGGTAGCACCAAACACTTCAACCGATGATTATGTTGAAGGGAATCACCCAAAAGAAAAAGAATTTAAAAAACACAAATCCGAAACGGCTTATTATGTAACTGAAATAACGATACAAATTTTATTTGTTTTTTTAGAGTTTCTTGCTCAGTCCTATTAATTCTTCAGTAATTCTAATTTTTCACTTTTCAAAAAATAATTTAATTTAAACACCAACAATGCTTTTGTATTCAAAGCTTTTGTTATTTTTGCGCCCACAAAACAAATATATGCATTCAGATTTATTAGTTAAAAAATCAACCTTACCTGGTGCAGGTAAAGGGTTATTTGCCAAAAGAGAAATAAAAAAAGGAGAACGAGTAGTCGAATATATTGGAGAGATTATTACCGAAGCCGAATTAGATAGAAGAGCCGAGAAGGACGTTTACGGCTATTCCTTTTACATCAACAAACGAAAATGTATTGATGCTTATTATACTCCCAACGAATTGGCTCGTTACGCAAACGATGCATTGGGTTTGCGTAGAAAAAAGGGGCTAAAAAACAACTCCTGTTATGTTATTTATCGCAACAGTGGTTGGATTAAGGCAGAAAAGAACATAAAGCCGGGTGAAGAGATTTTTGTTAGCTATGGTGCCGAATATTGGAGAGATATTAGATACAACATCAAACTCGATAGAGAAAAAATCGCACTAAAGAAGAAAAATAAATAATTTTCATACATTTACGAGGTACTCTATGTAGTTCGTTATGAAAAAAAATCTACTACTTGCCTTATTCCTTTTAATTTTTGTTCAGGCTTTTTTCTATGGACAAAATAAAAAAATAGATTCTTTAAAACACTTTATTCTTGCTCCAAAAGATGACACGTCTTTGGTTAATGCCTTAAATATTATTGGAAAAGAATACGAATTCATCAACCAGGACACTTCTATTAATTATCTCGATAAAGCATTAAAACTTGCTAATACCATCAATTACGATAAAGGACAGGGAGTTGCCTATACCTATAAAGGATATTTGAAAGAAGACCTTACGGAATTTGATTCTGCCGTTTTTAATTATTCTAAAGCGTATTCGGTATATATAAAAATCGGAGACAAAGAAAAACAAGCACATCTTTTAAAGCTCTTAGGTGAAGCAACCCGATACCTCGGCAACTTAACGGAAGCGCTGAATTATTTTCAGAAATCTATTAGCTTATTTGAAGAGACGAACTCTAAGCAAGGTGTTGCGGATGTAAATTATTCCATAGGTGGGCTTTTTCAGGATATGAAAAGGTATGATCAATCAATGGAGCATTTTAAAAAAGCCCTTGAGATTAATCGTGAGTTAAATTCCACTATCGACCTAGCAAACTCAATAACAGCAGTTGGTGTGATTAATAACTATTTACACGATTATAAATCTGCAAAAGCAAATTATGCTGAAGCAAAAAAAATGTACGAAGACCTCAATTATGATAATGGTCTTTCAAATTGTTTGACATGGATGGCAATTACGGCATACAACGAAAAAGATATCCCTACATCATTAAATTATTTTATGGCATCATTAAAAATATACGAACGCATAAATAGTGTTAATGGTTTAATGTACGCTTATAATAATATTGGAAATATTTATACCGAACAAGGCAATCACGAAAAAGCTATTGAATGGGAAAAAAAAGGGTTAGATTTATCTATAAAATCTAAAGGGCTTGAATACATTAAATATTCTTACGAAATACTGTCGAACAGCTATGCTAAAATGGGCGATTATAAAAATGCTTATGAGAGCCACAAACTTTATATGCAATACACTGATAGTTTATTAAATGAGAATACTACTAAACAGCTATCGGAAATGGACAAAAAATTTGAAACGGCAAAAAAAGATAAAGAGTTGATTTTAAAAGATGCTGAAATTATAAAACAAGAGGCTGCGATAGCAAAGCAAACAACACAAAGGAACTATTTTATTTTTGGATTTTCTATTATGCTTGTACTTGTTGTTTTTGTTTTCAGAAGTTACAGAGAAAAGCAAAAAGCAAATAAAATTATTGCTATACAAAAACGAGAAGTAGAAATTCAAAAAGATTTAATAGAAGAAAAACAAAAAGAAATTGTTGGCAGCATAACCTATGCAAAACGGCTTCAGCAAGCAATTTTACCGCCTGCAAATATGGTGAACCAGCATCTTCCCGAAAATTTTATTTTATACAAGCCGAAAGACATTGTAGCCGGTGATTTTTATTGGATGGAAATTGTGAATGAAAATGTTCTGATAGCAGCAGCCGATTGCACAGGACACGGAGTTCCTGGAGCAATGGTAAGTATTGTTTGTTCCAATGCATTAAATAGAACAGTAAAAGAATTTGGAATACTAGAACCGGGTAAAATTCTCGATAAGGTTAGAGAGCTTGTTATTGAAACATTTGAAAAAAGTGAAAGTGAAGTAAAGGATGGAATGGACATTTCACTTTGTTCCATCAACACAAAAAATTTAGAATTAAAATGGGCCGGAGCAAATAATCCTTTGTGGTGTTTTCAAAATAACGAAATGAAGGTTATTGATGCAA
>JAYVZC010000234.1:0-3976 GCA_043783695.1 Bacteroidota bacterium | reverse complement strand
ATATTCTTGCATCTTTATTTAGAGTAACTCCGTTGCGAAATTTAACCAATGTAAAACAAGTGAATGCTTATATTGACAGGGAATGGTTTACAGGCTTTACAACCAAATTAAGTTTTTACAACAGAATTATGAGTCCGCTTGCTGACTTTCATTACGAGTATCAAAAAACATCTACCATAACGGCATTCAAAGAGCATATTACAACTTCCGAAATTCGTTTCTTAGCTCGATTAGCCTATAACGAAAAATACATTGACGGAGAATTTACAAGAACTAGTTTAGGTACTCATTATCCAATTGTGCAAGCGCAATATACATTGGGGATTAAAGATTTATTTGGTGGAGATTATAATTATCACAAATTCACAATAAATATTGATGATCGTATTCGCTTAAATTCATTGGGTTATTTCGATTATATATTGTCGTACGGAAAAGTATGGAATCCAATTCCCTATCCATTGTTGGAATTACACGGTGGAAACGAAACTTATGTTTTTGATATTTATGCTTTCAATGGAATGAATTATTATGAGTTTGTAAGCGATGAATATGCATCTGCAACTATTTCACACCATTTCGAAGGACTTTTCTTAAATAGAATTCCTTTGATGCGAAAATTAAAATGGCGAGAGGTTGTTGGTGCTAAAGCACTTATTGGTACAGTGAATGATGCCAATAAAAAAACTTTAATTTTTCCGGAGCATTTATACGCTTTAAATCGTGGTCCATATTTTGAAGCTACTACCGGCATTGAAAACATTTTTAAAATTTTTAGAGTGGATGCCGTTTGGCGTTTGTCCTATTTAGATAATCCTAAAGCAATTCCATTTAGTATAAAAGCATCCATGCAATTTACGTTCTAATTTCAGCTACATGATTTTACGTACCGATAATTTAGTTAAAAAATATAAAAGCAGAACTGTTGCAAAAAATGTAACGGTAGAAGTGAAACAAGGCGAAATTGTTGGTTTACTTGGGCCCAATGGTGCGGGAAAAACAACTTCCTTTTATATGATAGTTGGAATGATAAAACCCAACGAAGGAAAAATATATTTAGATGATAAAGACATTACGGATGAACCAATGTACAAACGAGCTCAACTCGGAATAGGTTATTTAGCACAGGAAGCATCAGTTTTTAGGAAGTTGAGTGTAGAAGATAATATCCGTGCCATTTTGGAAATGACAAAGTTGAGCAAACAAGAACAAAGCACGAAGTTGGAAGAATTATTAAATGAATTCCATTTACAACACATCCGAAAAAATTTAGGCGACAGATTATCCGGTGGAGAAAGAAGAAGAACAGAAATTGCAAGATGTTTGGCCGCTGATCCTAAATTTATATTGTTGGACGAACCATTTGCAGGTGTTGACCCGATTGCCGTGGAAGACATTCAAAGCATTGTAGCAAAATTAAAAAAAAGAAACATCGGAATATTAATTACCGACCATAATGTACAGGAAACTTTGCAAATTACCGATAGAGCGTATCTACTTTTTGAAGGAAGTATTCTAAAAGCCGGAACAGCAGAGGAATTAGCAAATGACGAACAAGTAAGGAGAGTTTATTTAGGAAAGAATTTTGAATTGAGAGGAAAAAAAGTGGAAGAAGGGAATTCTTTGTAGGTTCCGCTGAGGGATTAGATATCGATTAATTGTATTTAAATATAAGCAAAGTTGGTTTCCCTTTTTGTGCTTCATTGCTTATAAGCATTGTTCCATCCGATAAAAATGATAATCCTTCCGGCTTATTAAATACCACTGGATTCAGTTTTATTAAATTTTTTATTTCCCCTAATTTATCAATCATTAATAATAATTTATCATTGGATGATAAAATATAAATATTCCTATCAATTGGATGGACAGCTATTTCTGAAGGTCTGAAATTAAAAACAGCTACTTTTTCTCCTGTTTGTTTAACTGTACGATATTGAATAGGGATGTTGAATTTTAGAGCTGCAGTTTCTAGGTCTTTAACATTTAACTTAATAATCGGAATATTATTTGGCGTTTTGGTTTTTAAATCAAAACTATAAATGTATCGCAGGTTTTGATTTTCAATTTCTTTACCGGGTTTAATTTTGGCAGCAATCAATAAACGATAATTTTCCATATCATAACAAAGTCCTTCGTTATTTAAAGAAGGCAAATTCAAAAAATATTCTTTGATTTTCATGTTAGGAGTTCTGTAGTCGGGATACTCTATCAAAACACCATCACTTCTCAAAAGGTAGATAGTGTTTCCAACAAGCGCAATTCCTTCATAATCGCCAATTAAATTGGTTTTATATTCTTTTGAAATTTTTCCTTCTTTTAAATCGTAGATATAAATTATGCCTAACTCATCTTGAACACAAGCAATTTCATTGTTATTTAAAATGGTGATTCCAGAAATCTCGTTTAAACTAGCAGGAAGTGTGTATGTTTTTGCGGGGGAAGATAAATTATAGTTTTGTTGGGATACAGAAAAAGCGAATAGCGAGATGCAGAAAATCCCTAATAAAATTGAATACGTTGTTTTTGTAAGCATAATACAAATGTACGATGAATGTTGCTTACAACTATTACGCATTGAATATTTCGTCCCTACGAGACTCCTTTTTTGGCTGTTTTATTTTATTCTACTACCGATATTTTGTCGCTACGGGACAGTAGAGGAATGTCTATATCAACATAGAATAATTCCGTAGGGATGACATATTAATAAAAACACAAGATCAAGCCCAACAAAAAACCGCTCTCACGTGTATACGTGAGAGCGGTTTTTATTTTATCAAAGAGGAAGATTAATTCTCAAACAATTCAAATTCATAAAATTCCATGATTTGATTTGCCAACAATTTTTTACAAGCTTCATCTACTTTTGTTGTTGCTGCATCTTTAGAAGCTGCTTCAATCTCTAAAGTAATGTGTTTGCCAATTCTAACATTTTCAATTTCAGGTAAACCTAAGTTTTTCATACTTCCTGTTACTGCTTTTCCTTGTGGATCCAATAATGCTTTCAACGGCATTACATCAATTTCTGCTCTGAATTTCATATTATATTTTTTTAAAGTGTTTTTATGTTGTTCTTCATATTGCTAATCATAGACCATGCTATATACAAAAGTATAATAAAAGGGATTGCGCTGAACTGAAATAGTATTAACAAAATTACCGAAATTATCAAAAAGGAGTAACGAATCTTGTTGTCGGCCCAGCCAAAGTTCTTGAATTTTAAAGCAAATAATGGGAGTTCGGCAATTAGCAAATAACACATAAGAAGCGTTAGAATGATTAAGAAATAAGGATTAAAAAGTATCTTTTTGTATTCAAAATCTACTTGCCAAAAATAATGGTTTGTTAGAACAAGTGCTAAGGAAGAGATTAAAATAGCATTCGCTGGAGTAGGGACTCCTATAAATGAATCAGACTGTCGGCTGTCGTTATTGAATTTTGCCAGCCTTATAGCTGAAAATACTGGAATTAAAAACGCAATAAAAGGTAAAAATAAATAATACAAATTGTTTATTCCAAGATCTGATAATGTTTCTAATGTAGGTTCACCGATTCTTAGCGTTGAGTATATGTCTTGTGCTAAAAAAGTGTCATAATTTAAAATTGAGAGACTTATCATTCGAAACATTATGAAGCCGGGTAACAGACCAAATGTTACCATGTCAGCCAAACTATCTAAGTCTTTGCCAATAGGGGAACTAACTTTTAGAATTCTTGCGAAAAAGCCATCAAAAAAATCTAAAAATGCTGCAAGGATGATTAAAAAGAATGCCAAATCTAATCTATACCAAGATGTAGCTAACAAACCTAAGCAACCACAAAGCAAATTGCCACAAGTTATCGCATTCGGGATATGTTTTTTGATGTTCATTCTATGGCGAAATTACTAAAAATTATTGAGCCGTTGGTTTATGCACAAGCAATCTCATAAAGAAAATTTAATACCTTTATCTAATGCAAGTTGTCTTACCTA
>JAYVZC010000233.1:0-9381 GCA_043783695.1 Bacteroidota bacterium | reverse complement strand
TTCTTTAATATCCAATAATATCGCTGCCATTTCTAGAGCATCAGTACAAGAAGTAGTGAGAAGAGCTTTTTTAAAACCATAGCGCTTTTCAAAAAAATCGTGACACTTTTTAGTAAAAATACCGTCACCTGAAATTTTACTAGATAAAACCGCTTGATATAAATAATGGGCTTCCTTCCCTGTTAAGTATGGTTTATTAAAATCTATATTCATTTAATTGTTTTTTAGGAGTTTCTATTTTACAAATCATACTTTTTTATACAGTATTGAATCATTAAATTTGATTTAAACTTAGCGATTTTAATCTATACTGGTTCCAAAAACGATCTATTTTATTTTTTTTTATCTTTATAATTGAAAATTTTTTTTAATGCATTATGATTAGCATGAACTGCATCATAAAAATCCATATATTTCAAATCATATAAATAAGGATTGAACGATCCGATAATGTTTATATTTTTTTCCTTTGCTATTTCCCTGACAATTTTTTCAGACTCAATAATCGCATTATATTTTTGATTGGATTTCACATTATCCCATATTTTAGGGTGATAGGGAGATAAAAAAAGAATTACTTCGATTTTATGATCAACTAAGTGTTGCAAAAATTTTTTTAATATTTGTACTTTTTCCACTGATACTTCTTTGAAACCATCTGTTCCAAACATGTCCTTTTGAGAAAGTTCCCTTTGAAGAGCAATCTCTACATCGTTCGGATCTGATTGCCACCCCTTACGATAATGTATAACGCCATTCGGGTCTTTAATACTAATTTTTTCGTTCCCGTTATAAATAACAGGTTCCATTCTTTTAAATCCATTCTTCCAAATGGATATAAGCGAATTTTGAAAGTATTCTAAGGAAATAATATTCATATAATAATTATAGTCCCAACTATCATCAATTTCTTTTTGAGACGTTGATAGCCCTATTTTAGACAGCATATCATTATAAAAAGGTCTGAACAAAAAATCAGAGGGAGGATTTCTGTTTCCATTGAAAGTCCAAGGGTCAATTCCAATCAGAATTTTTTTAGGTTGATTGTGATTCGATATGTATAATCCATAACATGCGATCATATCTTCGAGCAATGCCGCTGAAAGACTAAGATTCAACATGGAGTTTTCCACATAACCGGTATCAATACTAGCTGTTCTGCTGGAGCCAAGAATAATTAAATCACAATCTTTTTTGTGTTTAACGTGTTCTATCAATAATTTCCTTTCATCACAATCATCAAATTCAATTCTGTTTTCAGCTAACAGCAAACCCGCTTTTTTATAGTATTCATTGGAGAGCAGATGCAGAGGATCTATCCATATATTGATTCCGACTATAGCCAGGATCAGCGGCAGAAACAACAACAGTTTTAAAAACAATTTTTTCATCAGAATTGAAAATAAATAAATTGATTTTTCTCAAAAACCCCCAAAGTAATAATGATAAAAACAAACAAATAATAAAGGATCCACCTGATATAAACTGGTTTATTTCTCAGGACTTGCCATGTGTCATCTTTTCTTTCGATAAAATGAATATACATCATAAAAATTATTGAACCTATTGCAATGAGAATTCCATATATATTTAATCCTAAATGAAATATACTTTTTATTGACTCCACGCTGAGTATTTTCGCCTTATCAGCGAACAAATGAGAGACAATATAAAATGCATCAGAAATATCATTGGCTCTAAAAAAAATCCATGCAAATGCTACCAAAATAAAAGTAGTCAACACTGACAAAAACGGAATTTTATCGAATAGAAATAATTTATTAAATTTTTTTCTGAAGTCTACTGTTGCATGTTCAAATACTATATAAAACCCATGCAAAGCGCCCCAAATAATGAATGTCCAGTTTGCCCCATGCCATAAACCGCTAATCAGGAAAACAATAAACAAATTCAAATACCAACGCGGAATTGTAACTCTATTTCCGCCCAGAGTAATATAAAGATAATCCTTGAACCAGGTTGAAAGTGAGATGTGCCACCGTTTCCAAAACTCACTTATCGATTTTGACTGATAGGGTCTATTGAAATTTGTCATTAGTTTAAATCCCATGATTTTTGCCGCGCCAATTGCAATATCAGAATAACCTGAGAAATCACAAAAAATCTGAAATGTAAAAAAAATAGTTGCGACAATAAGACTTAAACTGTTATGGTTCTCTGGGTTGTTATAAACCGTATTAACTAAAATTGAAAGCCTGTCGGCTATAACCACCTTTTTAAATAATCCCCATGCCATTAATCGTAATCCGCTTATTATTCTGTCGTAATCAAAATCATGGTTTTCACGGAACTGATGCAATAAATTTTGAGGCCTTTCAATGGGCCCAGCTACAAGTTGAGGGTAAAACATTACATACAATGAATATATTCCAAAATGCTTTTCAGCTTTTTGGTTACCACGGTAAATTTCAATGGTATAACTCATTGCCTGGAAAGTATGGAAGGAAAGGCCAATTGGCAAAAGGATTGATAAAAATGGAATTGGATTTGACAAATCAAAACCATGTAATAAAACCGAAAAATTATAATTAAAAAAATTGTAGTATTTAAAAACTGCAAGGACACCAATATTTGCTATTAAGCTGAAAATCAAAAACAATTTTCTCCTTTTTCCAGATGATTTTTCAATTAAGATTCCAGCGAAATAATCAATTACAATTGTAAATCCAAGAATTAAAATATAAACCGGAACAAATGCCATGTAGAAATAGCAACTGGCAACCAATAATAAGAGCCACCGATATTTCTGTTGTATAACAAAATAAAGGGTTGTTACAATAACAAAAAATATAAAGAATTGAAAGGAATTAAATAACATTATTTATGTCAATCAAATGACTACTATTTCTTTTTGACTAAGAATCTGAGATAACTCATCATTGTTTTAAAAACCTTCATTTTGGATTTTCCTTTTCGTTGCAAAGAATTCAGCACCATAGGCACTTCAAGAACACTGCCTTTAGATCTTACCGCTTTTAACAGTACTTCTATCATACATATAAATCCTGTTTCATGAATAATTACAGGATTATTTTCCTTTATTTTCTTGATTATAGAAACTTTATATACTCTGTAAAAAGAACTTAAAGTAAGAACCTTTAGATCTAATGCAAAACGTAAAATTAAATTTGCGGTAAGTGAAGTTAGTCGTCTAAAAAATGAAGTTTTATCAAATCCGCCACCTTGCGCATATACTGATGCTAATACTAGATCAAAGCCCATTTCAGTATTTTTTATCATTATTGGCAAAATTTTAAGATCCGAAGTATTATCTGCTTCAATAGTAACTATAATATCATTTTCTATATCATGCGCATTCTGTAATATCCATTCAAATCCTGTATTAAAGGCATACCCAGGCCCGTTATTGCTTCCATCCCCCAATATAACATACTTTTCTTTTTCCAACATTTGTTGAATTTTTTGCTGTGATCCGTCACGAGAGCCATCATCTGAGAATACAAAATATTTTTCATGGTCTGGCAAGACATTACGCAAATTCACACATAATTGCTCAAGATTATCTACTTCATTATAAACCGGAACTAAAAAATAAATCATTTGGATTTTAATTATTTTGTGACTCATTTTCTCCTACACTGACCTTTTGATTCTTAAAAATATTTTTCTGCCACTCAATGGTTATTGCTAAGCCTTCGTTTAAAGAATATAATGGTTTATAGTTCAACAGTGTTTTAATTTTATTAATATTTGGAACTCTCCTACGAACATCTTCATAATTACCAAATGTAGAGTATGGAATTAATTTAAGAACAGGTGAATATTCATCATCTTTCATCATAGCAACAATGCGTTCCGCAAGTGAAGAAATAGTAACTTCTTCATCAGGTTCACTCGCAATATTAAATATTTCATTTTTTGCTTTTTCTTCAAAAATGCATTTCATTACCCCCTGCACTGTATCTTCCACATAGGTAAAAGTCCGGGTTTGTAATCCATCACCATGAATCTCAATAGGCTTTTTTTCCAAAATATTTTGAATAAACACAGCCTGTGGCCCACCCCACCATGTAGTATTTTGATTAGGACCATACGAACCGAAAAAACGCATAATTGTATATTCCAGACCCAACTCTTCATGGTTAGCAATGATGGCATGTTCATTATATATTTTTGATACAGCATACGCCCAACGCTTCACGATAGTAGGACCCATAACAAGATCTGATTCTTCAGAAAATGGAATATTTATATTTTTACCATAGACATCAGAGGTAGATGAAAAAACAAGCTTTATCTTATCATTCAAACATTTTTTGATTACATTTCCCATCATAGTGGAATTTTCATAAATAGTTTTATAGGATGTTGAATAACGTGGAATTTTTTGTGATGCAAGATGCACTAAAACGTCTCCTTTCAGGTCGCTAATTACACTATAATCATTGATGTTGCCTTCAATAAATTGAAAGTTTGGATTTTTCAGTAGGTCTTGAATATTATTAATTGTGCCATACGAAAAATTATCAATTCCGATTACTCTATGATTGTTTTTTAATAGTTTGGATGCAAGATTGGAACCAACAAATCCAGCGGCTCCTGTAATAATGATAGTGGTCATTTGATTTTATATAAATGATAATGTTTATTAGAATAAATATACGTAAAATTAGGGTTTTTTAATGAGTCGGGTGATAAAATATAATCGATTTTTAGTTTATGATGTAATTCCAAAGGATCTTTCTCCCGCATATTGTAGGTATAACGGATAATATTTCCTTTGTTGGTATAATAAGGCAAAGCCAATTCAAATTCAGAAGAAGGATGTTGAAAGATAAAAATTCTGTCAGTTAAAATTGTTGTTACGGGTTGTTCGTCAATTTTATTTTTCAAATCATTGAATGACAAATAAAAATCATTTTTAATAGTAAGCCCGCTTTGCTCCCTCTTATCAAATTCTTGGAACGATTTCGCAACAGCAAATCCAGATGATAATACTAATGATCCTATAAATAAAATTTTAAAAATAGCCGGAAGTGTTTTGTCTAATATTACAATAAAACATAAAGCGGTAAATAGTTGCAGAGACAAACGCATATATACCCAACAATTCAAATAGTAGAAAAATATAGAAATAAGATTGCTCAACAAACAAATGCATGCAATTGATAATAGCAGCGTGTTTTTTTCTCTAAAATAATACTTATATACAAAATAAAAAGGAGCTATTAAAGTAAAATAATACGGAATGATAAATACTTTCTGAACGCTTTTAAAATTTAGTGGGCCATCTAATATATTATAGATGACATTCCTTACAATTCCCATAAAAAAATGATAAAAATCGAGTTGAAATAAATATTGTATAACACTTATGTGAGTCGCATAAGAAGGTGCGTTAAAAAATTTCATGTACACCACTACAAATACTATAGAGATTAAACATAATAGAGTTAAACGAAGAGCCTGTTTTCGATTTGTCGAAAATGGGATTATTCCTATTATCCAAAAAACAAATGTAACTCTGAATAAGGAAAATAGAATAACCAGGATTACATATTTAAAAATATTTCCATTTAATTTAGCCTGGTTATTATCAATTATGCCTTTATTCAATTTTAACAAATACAGTATCAGAATAAAGGCGAAAAAAGTATTTAATACCATGGGCATAAAATAAAACGAATACATCATTAAAACAGGGGAAGAAACAGTAATTGCAAGCAATCCCCATCGTTCTTCCGGTTCAAGCAGTTTTGTTTTAATGATAATTATTACAATTAAAAAACAGAGTAATATATTCGTTACAATAAACGCCTTTGAATATGTTCCAATTATTTTCATGACCCCACCATAAAACATTGGATAAAAAATTCCATACCAATCTGCTTGAAAATATTTGGAAACATCTTCAGAAGTTATGGAATGTGCTTTTACAGAATTGGTTGCCGCAAACACATGAGCCCCTGCATAATATGTTGTTTCATCCGGTTCCAAAGCAAAAAAAACATCCATAAAGGCAAATCGAATCAATAATAGCAAGATCATAACTACTGAAAGTCCGATAGCGATTTTATTAAAATTGATTTTTGATTTCACCGATTGAATTTTAAGGTATTCAATTATAAGTATACTTTAGGTTTATTCCAGATGTAATCTTTCACTTCATCAAGTTTTATATTTACAAGCAAATCTATAATAGAAACGGCATGGCTGAATGGCTCACACATTTGTTTATAATGAGGGTAGTCTGAATAATCTTTATAGGTAAGCCGGATAACATTTTGACTGAACAAATGCTCACTATCTTTTAAATAGTCTTTTGCTGCAGGGCCCGAAATATATTCAGTAGCATTAAGTTGTTTCAGAATATTTATCAATCGTTCTACTCTTTCACCTGAAAGATCTAGATTTTTCGAATCAATAAATTTTGTTCGGATACCTAACAATGCGGATATTTTTTCAATCAGAAAACGATTCAGTTGAACCAGTGAATTCCATTTATGTTCTAAATATACTTCGTCTATTAAGGCAGCTATTTGACAAAAATAAGGGGCATTTTTATATGCGTAGGTAATCGATTTATGATGTAATGCCTGCCAGTTTGAGTCATTTATTGTAACCTCGCTTATCTTCTTCTTTACAGCCTCTTTATTGATAGGTATTGTAAGCCACTGTTCGCCATTAGCAGAGTATATTTTATTTCTATTCCGCCAATCATTTTTTGTATATTTCACTTCATCGTAATACACAAAAACATCGGCATCATTAATAAGATCAAAATATCCTTTCCATGGAATATAATTAGATTGAAGGATTACAACTTTCATAAATCAAAAACTATTTTTATCGACAAAAAGGATTTTTTTAATTACCTAGGTCTTTCTCCTATTTTTTTAGCCGGACTACCAACATATATCCCCCATGGATCGACATCCTTATTTACAAAACTACCCGCACCGATTACAGCACCATCGCCAATATTGACAGGCATTATAGTAGATTTTGCACCAATGTAAACATCATTACCAACAATTAATTTCCCTCCTAATGTTTTAGTGGAACCTTCGCCTAAACCATCAACCATTTTAAGACCCGGTGTATGATGAGAATAAGTGGCCGATAAAAAAACAGTTCCGGGACCTGTTGAAACCCTGTCACCAAGAATTGTTAATCCTCCACCCCAAAAAATTGTGTGTGGTTGTACATCTGTATGCTCCCCAATTTTAACACCTTCACCAGCAAACATAAATACAAAATCACCAATTCTGCAATGTGCACCCAAATCAACAACATGAGGTTTTACAATCTTTGCCATTGGAAAAATCTTTACTCCTTCTCCGCACGACCTTAATAAGTCTTTAACATTTTCACCCATTAAATGGATATCTTTAATATCTAACATATATTTTATTTTATTGGTTAAATTTTTTTTATTTTTCCTTTAATTGCATCTGTCTTTTTTTGACAAGATATTCAAATTTTTTATTTTGCATTTCCTTTTTATAATCAATCAGTAAATCTTCAAAATTATATTTCGGAGTCCAATCTAATTCTTTTTTAGCTTTTGTATTGTCGTAAAAAAAAGAATCCATATTATGTGGTTTATCAGGTAATTCGACAATAACAGGTTTCGAATCACCATTCCAGAATACCTTTGCAGTAATTTCTGCTTGCTCTCTAATTGTTAGATATCTACCGGAAGTTATATTAAATAAACCTTCCACTTCGTCATTTTCAATTGCCTTAATAAAAGCAGCCACAACATCTTTAACATAAATGACATCCCTTCCAACACTCGTATCACCCCATATTTCAAGTGGTTCGCCAGCCATCGCTCTTTCAATAAAAGTTTGAAAGCCTGTCATCATTGGTTTGCCCTCTTTAAATATTTCCGTATGAGGTCCATATCCATAAACGGGGGGCAACCTAAACAATATTCCTTTCATGCTATGCTGAGCTCTATAATATTCTACACAATCCTGTGCTGCACTTTCGGAAATGCTGAACATTGCATATTCTCCATCATATTTTTGAGCTCTACCATCTGATTCTTTAATTGACCTATTAGTTGTCCATAATCCCTGTGTATTTCTATGAGAACTTGCGTAAATAATTTTACCGGAATTATTATTATTGCGACAGAACTCTAGAATATTCAAGGTTCCGATAACATTCACACTTATATAATCTCTAGGATCGAATTTTTTCTCACTCACATTTGCTGGCTGAACTGCTGCCAAATGAATAACCACATCATATTTTACACTTGGAATTTTATCAAAATTATCTTTGTTTGTAATATCAATAGATAAATATGGAATGTTGTTTTCTTTGTAATACATTTCACCGATCTCGCTAATATCTGATGCCAGCACCTCATAATTCTGTTTCAACAGCTCATCAATTAAGTAGGTGCCAACGAAACCTGCTGCACCAAAAACGACAATCTTTTTTTTTTTCATAATTTTAGTTTTTAAATACTATAATTAAAATATTTTTTTAATGAATACCGTATTTTAAGGCTGACATCCATTAATCTATATTTATTTTTTTTTGTACAATAAACAATGGCCTGTTTTTTACCTCTGTATATATATTTGAAAGATACCTTCCTATAATCCCCAATACTAATAATGTTAAGCTGCCAAAAAAGAAAACCGACAAAATGATACTTGTAAAACCGGATGGCACATCATTAAAAAAGAACATCGTAAGATGGTATATCGATAATATAATTGTTCCAAACAATGTTAATAAACTGATATTAATGATAATATTCAAAGGGGCATTTGTCATATTCAGCACAATGTCAATCATTAAATTAAATCGTTTATAAAAGCTATAATTACTTCTGCCTGAATGACGTTTTTGATTTTCAATTTCAATGGATGCATGTTTCATACCAATATCATTCACAATACCTGATACAGTTCTGCTTATTTCGCCATAGCGGTTATAATTTGCAGCAAAATCTTTAGTCATTCCTTTCATCATCAATTGATTTTTGATAATGTTAACCTTAAATACCTTAGTAATTATATGCCAGAAAAATCTTGACGTTATATTATCCCTGAAATTATTTCTTGTTTTAGAAACCGTATAAACGATGTCATTCCCTTCATTTAATTTATCAATTAATAAAGGTATTGCTGAAGGAGGATTTTGCAGATCGCCATCCATAATTATTATATAATTACCGGTAGCGAAATGAATTCCTGCACTCATTGCAATTTGTTGCCCGAAATTACGGCTGAGCTTTATTCCTTTAACAAAAGTATATTTATTGGAATTTTCTTCGATCTTTTTCCAGCTATTATCCGGACTAAAGTCATCCACTAATAGTATCTCAAATTCATACGGCAATTGCTTAACCGATTCAATTAGCTGTTCTACTAA
>JAYVZC010000232.1:0-3980 GCA_043783695.1 Bacteroidota bacterium | reverse complement strand
CATCAAAGTTAACAGCTGCTTCTAAAGCAAGAGGTGGAATAGAGATTTCTTTGAAATTTGTAACCCCTAATCCTTTTGCAATTAACAGAGCAAGCTTTTAACGATGTGGAAGGGTAATAATGTAGTGTACCTCTGTTTCAAATTTCTTCAGGCTTTCCATTAATATTTTGTAATTCAGCCAGGTCAAGATAAAGTAGTATTAAAAAATAATTTCGTGCAATTTGAAAATGCCGATGGTGATTTTGATCCTGTATGCTTAAGAGAAAAGTACTGGGAGTTAATAAATATTGATGTTATTGATTTTGTTAAGAAACTTAAATAGGTTTACTCTTCATAATTTTCTCAATTACCCTTAAAAAGTGTTCAAATCATTCCCATTTGCCACCCGAACGGGAGTTTTTCTGAAAAGGAAAGCTCCTGTTTTAATTTAACTCAATAGTAACAGGCAGTTTAAATATAATTTCTTCTTCCAATCAAGCTCGATTTATTCAGTATAATATTCGTTTCGATTCGTTATCTGTAACAAAAATAAACTTATCTTTGCGAGAATTTTAACCATAGTTTTAAAGTTCAAACCCTATCATATGCCATTAGATTCAAGCAAATTTATAGGAGAAGGCTTAACTTACGATGATGTACTTTTAGTACCTGCTTATTCCGAAGTACTTCCACGCGAAGTAGACACCTCTTCTTATTTTACTAAAAAGATTAAACTCAATACACCTATTGTGTCTGCCGCAATGGATACCGTTACCGAATTTCAATTGGCAATTGCCATTGCTCAAGAAGGTGGTATTGGTGTATTGCATAAAAATATGAGCATTGCCGACCAAGCCGATCAGGTTAGAAAAGTAAAACGTTCGGAAAGTGGGATGATTTTAGATCCCGTAACTTTATTGGAAACGGCAACTGTGAAAGATGCGCTCAACTTAATGAAAGAAAATAAAATTGGCGGAATTCCGGTTATCAACGCTAAAAGAGATTTAATAGGCATCGTTACTAACCGTGATTTACGTTTCGAAAAAAATCACAAGCGTCCTGTAAAAGAAGTAATGACCAGCAAAAACATGATTGTTGCAAAAGTGGGAACCGATTTAAAAAAGGCCGAACAAATTCTTCAAAACCATAAAATTGAAAAACTTCCTGTAGTAGATAATAATGGGAAGTTGGTTGGTTTAATTACTTACCGTGATATAATTAAAGTAAAGGTAAATCCCAATGCAAATAAAGATAGTATAGGTAGATTAAGGGTGGCGGCAGCTATTGGTGTTACTGCTGATGTGATAGATAGAGTAGAGGCTTTAGTGAAATCGGGGGTGGATGCTGTGGTGTTGGATACTGCACATGGGCATTCAAAAGGAGTTATAGATGCCTTGAAAAATATAAAAAAGAAATTTCCGGATTTACAAGTTGTAGTTGGGAATGTTGGAACTCCGGAAGGAGCGTTGGCATTGGCTGCCGCTGGAGCAGATGCAGTGAAAGTTGGTATCGGTCCAGGCTCAATTTGTACTACAAGAATTATTGCCGGAGTTGGAGTTCCTCAGTTGACAGCTGTTATGGAAGTAGCAAAAGCATTAAAAGGAAAAGGTGTTCCGGTTATTGCCGATGGTGGAATTCGTTTTACAGGTGATATTGTAAAAGCATTAGCAGCAGGAGCAAGTTCTGTAATGATGGGCTCTATGTTTGCCGGTGTAGAAGAATCACCCGGAGAAACAATTATTTTTGAAGGACGTAGATTTAAATCATACAGAGGAATGGGCTCTATTGAAGCAATGCAAATGGGCTCTAAAGACCGCTATTTTCAAGATACAGAAGATGATATTAAAAAATTAGTTCCTGAAGGAATATCAGGGCGTGTTCCTGTAAAAGGCTCTTTGGCTGAAGTCGTATATCAATTTGTTGGTGGTTTACGTGCAGGAATGGGTTATTGCGGTACTAGTACAATAGCTGAACTACAAAAGGCAAAATTTATTCGCATCACTAATTCCGGTATTCGAGAAAGTCATCCACACGGAATTTCAATTACTAGGGAAGCACCAAATTACAGCAGATAATTTACCGCTAACCTGCCTGCCGGCAGTCAGGGGCACTAAGGTTGCTAAGAATAAAGGAATCACCTAGCCTTAATTAGTTTAAGTAAGTAACTATTTTGGCTATCGTTTCTCGACAAGCTTCATGTTAAATAGGACTAAATGACTTCCACAAAAGGTATTCTTTCTTTTTAAGAAGAATTGCTTAAATCACTTATGAGTTGTGGCGAAAATTTTGGGATGAAGCTGACGAAAAGTGCTTAACAAAATTTAACAACCACCATCGCCATAATTGACATTGTTTTTATTTTGATACATCGCATAAATAACTACATTTGTTACCCAAAATAAAAAAAATTAAGCTATGGATAAGAGTATTTTTTCAAAATCATTAATATTGCCATTGGCACTATTGACAATTAATTTCAGCTTTGCACAAACTAAAAAACCTATTGTTGTTACAGAGGTTGCAAAAGTAGATCCTGTATTAATGACTATTGGTTCAACTAAAGTTACTGTTTCTGAATTTGAAAATGTTTATCGCAAAAACAATACTAAAGAAGGCACACCAGATGCAAAGTCGTTGGGCGATTATGTTGATTTGTTTGTAAACTTTAAATTGAAAGTGAAAGAAGCGGAAGAAATGGGATTAGATACTACTAAGTCGTTTATAGAAGAATTGGGCGGCTACCGCAAGCAATTGGCTCAACCTTATTTGACTGATAAAGATGTAAACGAAAAATTATTGAAAGAAACATACGACCGTATGCAAGAAGATATTCATGCTTCACACATTTTGGTTAAAGTTTCTGAAACAGCTTTACCTAAAGATACTTTAGAGGCTTACACTAAAATTTTAAAGATTCGTGCCCGCATTTTAAAAGGAGAAGATTTTAATAAAGTAGCTGCTGAAAAAGGTGTATCAGACGATCCTTCCTCAAAGGATAATGGCGGAGATTTAGGTTTTTTTACTTCTTTACAAATGGTTTATCCTTTTGAATCAGCAGCATACAACACAAAAGTAGGTGAAATTTCTATGCCTGTTCGTACACGTTACGGTTACCATATCATTAAAGTTACTGAAAGAAGAAAAGCACAGGGTGAAGTTTTGGTTGCTCACATTATGGTGAAAACGACTCCTAACATGACCAAAGAAGATTCATTAAATGCTTTCTCAAAGATTACTGAGATTTATAATAAATTAAAAGCAGGTTCTAAGTTTGAAGATTTAGCGAATGAATTTTCCGATGACAAATCAAGTGCTAAAAAAGGTGGAGAATTGCCTTGGTTTGGAACAGGAAAAATGCCCATCGAATTTGAAAAAACAGCTTTTTCACTTGTTAAAAAAGATGATTTTTGTGCTCCAATGCGTACAAAATACGGATGGCACGTCATAAAATTAATCGATAAAAGAGGATTGGCTTCTTTTGATGATATGAAAAACGAGTTGAAAGGAAAAGTGACCAAAGATTCTCGCTCCCAAGCAGGACGCACTTCCTTAATTGCAAAAGTGAAAGCGGAATATAAATTCAAAGAAAATCCAAAATTGGTGGACGATTTTATTAAAGTAGTTGACTCTACCATATTTAATGGCCTTTGGGATGCTGCTAAAGCAAAAGGATTGAACAAACCAATGTTTAATTTTAGCGATCGAATTTATACTCAAACTGATTTCGCAAATTTTATTTCGGCTCACCAAAGTAAACGCCCGAAAATGGATGTTAAAACAATGTTGAATCAATTCTATAAACAATTTGTTGAAGAAAGTGCCGTTGCTTATGAAGAGGGTCGCTTAGATCGAAAGTATCCTGAATTCAAGGCATTGATGCAAGAATACCGTGATGGTATCTTATTGTTTGAATTAACAGACCAAAAAGTATGGAGCAAAGCGGTGAAAGATACAACCGGTTCTAAAGTTTATTACGAAAAAAATAAAAACAATTACATGTG
>JAYVZC010000231.1:0-9395 GCA_043783695.1 Bacteroidota bacterium | reverse complement strand
TCTGTTGCATATAAACTAGGAGAAAAAAGTCAGATCTCATTTGCATACGGACAGTTCTACCAAAAACCCGATAGAGATTATATGTTCTATCCACAAATACCGGGATACAATAAAGCAACACACTATATTGCAAACATTCAGAGAGTAGATGATTATCATACATTACGCGCAGAAATTTACTATAAAAAATATGATAATCTAACAAATGCTCTTGACTCAACAAATGGTGGTTTTGGTTATGCGCAAGGATTGGATATTTTTTGGAGAGATAAAAAAACCATCAAAGGAGTCGACTATTGGATTTCGTATACCTACTTGGAAACAAAACGTAAGTATAAAGATTATGCAAAAGAAGTTACTCCGCCATTTGCAGCAACACATACTGCATCATTGGTATTTAAAAAATTCTTTGAGAAATTAAATTTGAGTACAGGATTTACATACACATACGCAAGTGGTCGTCCTTACTACAATCCAAACAATCCTGAATTTATGGGTGATAAAACAATTGATTATAATTCACTAGGAATCAATGGTGCTTATTTGCGGCAAATAAAAAATTGTTTTGCTGTATTAGCATTCTCCGTAACAAACGTAATTGGCAACGATCAAATTTTTGGATACCGTTACTCTTATGATGGGCAACAAAGGGCAGCTGTAACTCCACCGGCTAAACATTTTTTCTTTGTAGGATTATTTTTATCGTTTGGACAAAATCGTTCTAAGGAAGTGATTGATAATAATAACTAGATAGGAGTTCGTAGTTTGTAGGCGAGTAAAAATTAGGACTTGTCCCCCTTTGGAGGGGGCAGGGGGAGGAAAAAGAGAATGTTAATTGATCAAAAATTAGACATAAAATAAAAAATAATAACAAATAAAACCAAACAAATGAAAAAAATCTTATCCGTTGTAGCAATATTAAGTGTAACACTTTTTGCTACAGCACAAAACAAAAAATATGTTGCAGCAATGGAAAAAAATGTTGCGGCATTGGACACAACCAGGGATGGTTTGCAATTACAAGGATTGGCAAATAATTTTGAAAGGATCGCCAGTGCTGAAAAAGCAGAATGGCTTCCAAACTATTATGCAGCTTATTGCTATGTAAATATGACCTACTCCACAAAAGGCGATCAGATTGATACGTATTGCGATAAAGCAGATAAATTCATTAAAATGGCTGATTCTATCAGTCCGAATAATTCAGAAATTTATACACTTAGAGCACAAATTGCATCTGCACGGATAAGTGTAAACCCAATGACACGCGGACAGAAATATGGAATGGAATCAGGGGAGTATCGTGAGAAAGCAAAAGAGTTAGACAAAACAAATCCTCGTCCTTACTACCTGGAGGGGACAGCATATTTTTATACACCTACAATGTTTGGTGGTGGAAAAGACAAAGCAAAACCTGCTTTTCAAAAAGCTTTGGATATGTATGAAACATTTAAACCGGTAAGCACCATTGCTCCAAACTGGGGTAAAAATTCAACACAATATTTTTTAAAAGAATGCGATAAGAAATAATACAGATAACGAATTTACGAATCTGTGTTTGCTAAAATAATAATTATATTACTTATACCCTTTTGTCCTTCTCTTGTTAAGAAGGTATCCGAAGTGCGGATGAAGGGGGCAGGTCCGAAGGACTCCTTCGGATGGGATGAAAACCAATGAACCAATAAAAAAATGGAAACAACAGAAAAAGAATTAACCCAAGAAGAAAGTCTGAAAATCATTCATGAAATGATCTCAGCAGCAAAAAACGACATGAAAGCAGATTCATTCATCTTCTTACTCTGGGGATGGTTAGTATTTGTGGCAAGCATTACACAATTCATTTTGATCATCATGGAAAATGAATACAATTCGGTGCCTTGGATATTAATGCCTATCGGTGGAGTTATCACCGCTGTCTATTCAATCAGAAGAGGCAAAAAAGATAAAACAAAAACAAATGTAACCGAATCTTTAAAATTTATTTGGATAGCATTTGGTGCCGCAATGTGCATCCTTATGTTCTCTAATACCCTAAGCCCATTTCAATTATTACCATGCATTATGATTCTTTATGGAATGGGATTATTTTTATCTGGTGGTGCAATAAAATTCAACCCATTGATTTTTGGTGGAATATTTTGTTGGATATGTGCAATTGCTGGATTTCAAATTCAAAATATTTACCAGCTATTGATTCTAGCAACAGCCGTTTTTGGCGGATATATCATTCCCGGTTATTTATTACAAATGAATAATAAAAAATAAAGTATACTGTAAAACCGGGAGAGCCCGTTATTTAACGGAATTGTTCGTTTTTATATTTTAAAATTAAAAAATATAGCCTCACACATGTTTAAAGACTTAGATCCATTATTACATTCACAACTACGTTTATCAATCATGAGTTTATTGATAAGCGTTAAGGAAGCGGATTTTAGTTTTCTGAAAGAAAAAACCGGAGCCACTGCTGGGAATGTTAGCGTACAAATTACTAAATTAGCTGAAGCTGATTACATCACCGTTAAAAAAACCTTTAAAGATAATTATCCACAAACAAGTTGCATTATTACAAAAAGGGGGCTTAAAGCATTTGAAAAATATGTTGAAACAATACAAGCTTACATTAAAAAGAATTAATTTACAGATAATGCCCTTCGCTTCTCGACTCCGCTCGAAGTGACATAGTTTAGGGTGATGTCAGAATATTAATCTGTGTTTTACTAAACGAAAAGTAGAAAGCACAGCGACCAATAAACCAGTGAACTAATGAACCAATAAACTAATTAAAAAATGGAAAACAGAGACGAACAATTATGGCGCATGGCAAAAAAGCGTGCAGGGTTTAAAAAGCAACTTGCTTCTTACATTATCGTAAATAGTTTTTTATGGGCAATGTGGTATTTTACGCAAGGTCATCATGAAATAGACAATATCACAATCGATGGAGGTGATGGATTTCCTTGGCCTATATGGCCGGCATTAGGATGGGGAATTGGTTTAGCTTTTAGTTATTATGGTGCTTATCATAGCGATAAAGAAACTGACACGATGAAAGAATATCAGAAATTGAAAGACAGAGAATAGGAAGGATAGTTTATCGATTCCCTGCCTACCGGCAGGCAGGCGCTCGAAATGACAATACAATAAGGATTAAACATACTTAGAATGTGAGAACATATTGCAATGCAGTAGTTCTTGGAGATTCTATTTTCAGTGGTCGGAGCGAATAATCGATATTAAAAATGTTATTGCATACAATCGAGAGTTTCATTTTTTCATTGACGCGATAACTTATTCTTGCATCAAAAATATTAAATCCATTATGCGTTTTCCAATAATGTGTGGCTTTGATATCATCTAAAAATTGAACAGGTGCATCATTATCACTGGCGGTTAATGTTTCTATATCTTCAAGAGCTTTATCGATGTTCTGCATTTTACTGTAATATCGATAACTTACACCAACATTGAATTTATAAATTTTAAATTCAATATCCGCTTTTCCCATGTGCTTAAATCTATATTTCAAAATATTGTCGGTTGTATCCATGCTGCTATTTTTGTAGCTCAACGGACGACCAACTCCTCCGAAAGCATAATCCCTTCCATAAATACTATCAGGCGTTAAAGAAATTGGTTCGATATAAGTGTAGCCTATTAAAGCTGTTACTCCAAAATGTTTTTGCTCTTCATTTAAAGTTCCAATAACCAATGATATATCCAACCCTCTGATGCGGGAATCACCTGTATTCAAAAATTTAAATCCTGCATCAAAACTAGAAGTGCTATCCCACAATCCAAATAAAAATTCAATGGTGTTTTGATATTTTTGATAGAAGCCTGCTATATCCAAATAACCCGCAACGCCTCCAATTTTATATGCTTGCTTTAAGCCTACTTCAAAATTAGTGCTGGTTTCTGGTTTTAAAGTTGGATTAGGATATACACCAAACATTCCTGCTTTGGTTTTAATATATCGTTCTGTAATGGTTGGATATCTAAAACCTTGTCCATAAGATGCTCTTACATAAGTTGCCTTCAACACTTGCAAACTAGCCCCTGCTCTATAAATTGGAGCAACTACACTTTGCATTTTATTCATTTTAAAATATTCGTAACGGAATCCTCCGGAAATATTTAAAATGCTCCAGAATTTTTTATCGATTTGCACATAACCTGATGCATTTACAATTTTATTTTCGGGCGAACCGGCCGATGAATAAATGCTTGCTTTTGTTTCAGATAAATTTCCTACTACTCCACCAGTAAATATAAAGTCTAAATTTTTAAATATGCGTTGAAGCTGATATTCCCCATAAGCCATTGTTCCACTATTCGACTGATTATTAGTAATCACATTTTCTGAATGAAAAACACGAGTTACCAAACTATGAGTAATTCCATTTGATTTAATAAACCGAACGAAGGGGTCAACATTGAACAAAGTTTGTTTTTCTAAAAATACAGCCCCTGGATATCCTTTATACAAGCCCAATGAATCGTTGAACCAGGCAAACACCATGTTGGTTTTGTTTAGCATTGCATTGCTGTTTATTCCGAAACTTAAACCGGGAATTTTTTTGGAACGGTAACGCAAATTCACATTTATCCTTCCTCTTACTTTTTGCATATCCTTATTTGAAAAACTATAAACAGTATCAATTTCGGTTTTTGCAAAATCGGGAATAGGTCTTTGTGCCGGAGGAGGACCTATATATCCTTGATCGACATTTATATTTGCACCAATTACAAAATCTAAATTCTTTTTTACAATTCTTGAATGCATGAAATTAAGATTTGTAAACCCGGGAATAGATTGATTATACCAGTTTTCGGCAGGGGCATTCGGCAGACTATAACCTCCAACAGAATAATTAATTATTGTTTTGGGTTTAGCTCTTGGATAAGCACTTCTCACATTGATGACACCACTCAAAGCAGATGAGCCATATAAAACTGAAGAGGCTCCTTTAATAATTTCCACTTGTTCAATGTTTTCTACCGGAATATAGCTCCACTCCGGACGACCGGCATCACCACTTAACAAAGGAATTCCGTCAACTACAACTGCAACTCGGCTTCCTACCCCAAATGTAAATCCACTACCTCCTCTGATTTGTGGGTCGTTATCAATGATTGTTAAGCCCGGCACTTGCTCTAGCACTGTTTCAATGCTAGTTGTATTTTTATTGTTGATTAGTTGAGGTTTGATAACTTCCATTGAGACGGTCATCTCTTCCAGTTTTTGGTCAAACTTCCCGGAAGAAACTACAATTGTTTCTAAATATTTTGCGACAGGCAACAAGTCGATATTTTTTTCTGTGATATTATTTGTTTGAATGTGAACAAAAAAGGTATCGTTCACCGAACCAATAAAAACACAAAAAAGTTGATGATAGCCTGTATCTAATACCATTGAATAATTTCCATCGATATCGGAAACGGTACCTTTTGCTAAATTGTTCACCAAACGAATAGTGGCACCAGGCACATATTCCTTAGAAATAGCATCTGTAATTTTTCCTTTTATAACTCCAGTCTCCTGAGAAAAAACGGAATTTCCCCCAAAAATAATTGAGAAAATAATAATAAAATAATTGCGTGAAAACATTTTTCAAAAAAATAAAAAAACCTTGACAAAAAATTGTCAAGGTTAAATAGAGTAATATCGCTTTTTACTTAATAAACAATTTACCTGATTTTTGTATTTCTGCACCAATCAATTGATACAAGTATAATCCTGAATTTAATTCGGTAACACTTATCGAACTTTGTTTAGCGCTTGAAGGCACTTGAGTGGAAACCAATTTTCCGGTTAAATCATAAACAAAAAGTGTAGTTTCTTTTTGATTAGCATTTATAAAATCAATATAAATTGTTTTATCATAAGCATATATATTTACATTGTTTTCATTAAATGATTTTTCATTGATACTTGCCGGATTATAAACAACCGATAAATCATCTAACCACAATTTACTACCTGCAGTGGATGTAAGTTGATCGTTTGAAGAAGTAGTATTAATCATAATATATGCGGGATTACTTGCCGACACATAAGTAAAAGCTACAGCAAAACGTGTCCATGAAGAAATATTATTTGTTGGAGTTAAGAATTGTGCCTCTCCAATTTTATTTACTGTCGAATCAGGATGATTTGCCGTTGCCGCTTCCGGATCATAATAATTTCCGGTATGTAATATTGCTTTTATTTTTCCAATTTCTGCAGCACCGCCCTGCGTATATTTATACCAGCCGACTAAGCTATCTGGGCGGCCAACAAAGGACATGCGTCTTACGTCTGTCAAAGAAGTATTTTTAATTGTTCCCAAATAGCCATCCGCCTTATTTGTTGTTGGTGCATTTACAATTGCAGTAGTTACAGAGCCATTTACAATTGCAACAACAAATGTTTTAGTTTCCATTCTTACAGAATAAGCGCCACCATGAGAGGTGGATGCATCTCTGTAACAAGTTTGCGGACCGCTGGTTGCCCAATCCGTTCCTGTTTTGTTGGAGTTAAAAAATGTAGGCTCCTCAGTACTTGTACCAACATTTTCCCATAATTCAAAATCTCCATTTTGAATGGTTGTCTGTGCAAACATACTTGATGTAAAAGCGATTGATAAAAGCGTAAATATTTTTTTCATTAGGAATAATTTTTAATGTTTCAATAACAAATATAAGTATTTTTCAATACAGGGGCTCCTCCGGAGCAATCATTGGGTTTATACTTTTTCTACCCAATCGCCATGCTTTTTAATAAGCTCAATCAGAGCATCCACAGCCTTTTCGGAGTTTACATTTCGCTCCACCACTTCTCTTCCTTTATACAATGTAATTTTATCAATACCCGTTCCAACATAACCATAATCAGCATCGGCCATTTCACCTGGACCATTTACGATACAACCCATAATTCCGATTTTTATTCCTTTTAAATGATCGGTTCTGTTTCTGATTTTTGCAGTTGTTTCTTGAAGATCAAACAATGTTCTTCCGCATGATGGGCAAGAAATATATTCTGTTTTAGAAATGCGAGTACGAGTTGCTTGTAAAATTCCGAATGCTGTTGCATTTACATTTTTAGGGGAAGTACATTTATTTTGCGAAACCCAAATTCCGTTTCCAAAACCGTCTAATAACAATGCACCGAAATCCGTTGATGCGTGTAATTGAAATTTTTCTTCTGATAAATTAGAATAGTTTCTTTTTACAATAACAGGAATTGAATTATTTTTGTTCAGCAACTCAACAAACATTCTGCGTTGTTCTGCCATTCCGTGTTCGTTGGATGTTTCAAAAACGAAGACACAATTTGAAAATTTGTGAATTTGGGAATTCGATAATGAAAAAAGATTACTAATTGCAACTGATACAAAATTTAAATGCTCTGATTTTTTTTCAGCTTTCAAATATTCATCATAAGTAAACAATGGATAACTTCTTGTTTTGTCTTTCAAGTTATTCCATGTGCTTGCATTGTATATCAATCCTAAGGTTCCTGGAATTTGGAAATCAATAGTATTATCTCCAACAAAAACATAATCACATGCTTGATCGGTTAAATTCCATTTATCAAGGGGCACTGAATAATTATATCCAACTGCAAAAAGTGAAGCTGCCGTAATTTTTTGTTTCTCAGAAAAATCAGCAACTACTCTTGGAACATTATGTCCGCCAACATTTCCAACCTCACCTGAAACTCTTTTTGAAAAATCGTAAGGAGAATAGTGAAGTTTAATCACTTCAGGAATTGCTTTATGATTTGCTCTATTTGAATAACGAGCTACTAAATTTTTCGCAACAGGAATTTCAAATTCGGGATCTTCAGTTAAAGAAACACGAACGGTATCACCTATTCCATCTTCCAATAATGTTCCAATTCCAACTGCCGATTTTATTCTTCCATCTTCCCCTTCTCCTGCTTCTGTAACACCTAAATGCAAAGGATAATTCATATTCAACTCTTGCATTTTAAAAATCAATAAGCGATATGCTTGTACCATCACTTGCGGATTACTGGCTTTCATGGACAAAACAATGTTGTAATAATTATTGTCTTCACAAATACGCAAAAATTCCAATGCGCTTTCAACCATTCCTAATGGTGTATCACCATAGCGACTTAAAATTCTATCACTCAATGAACCATGATTTGTTCCAATACGCATTGCCGTTCCATATTCTTTACAAATTTTTACTAAAGGAGTAAAGCGATTTCTTATTCTATCTAATTCCGCAATATAAGTTGCATCAGTATATTCAATGTTTTCAAACTTCTTTTTATCGGCATAGTTTCCCGGATTCACTCTTACCTTTTCTACAATACGAGCAGCCAGTTCAGCTGCATTGGGAGTAAAATGAATGTCCGCAATCAAAGGAGTTTTGTATCCTCTTATTAATAATTCCTTTTTAATATTTTCTAAATTCTGAGCTTCTTTAATGCTTGGAGCTGTGATACGAACATATTCACAACCGGCATCAATCATTCTAATACTTTGTTCTACCGTTGCAATAGTATTCATTGTATCGGTTGTGGTCATCGATTGAATACGAATAGGATTGTCGCCTCCCAATGGAACATCGCCAATAGTTACAATTCTTGTTTTATATCGGGAGTATTGCGTTAGGCTATTACAATAAAGTTTCGATTTCATAAGCATTTGATTGAGGTACAAATTTAAGATAAATGCGTACTGATATTAAAACTAAAAAAATAATTATTAATATATAGTTTGTACAATTTGTTTAGAAGGAATTCCTGTCCGAAATTTTGGACAGGATTTTTTATTTCGTTTCCTTTTTCAGATATTGTTTTAATAATCCATTCCCCCAAATAGTAGCAATAATAATTAGTGTGCCTAAATAAAATCCAGGAGTCATTGCTTCATCTTTCTTCCAAAGAATATAGGCTATTATTATTCCGTAAACGGTTTCTAAATTCACCGTAAGAATTACGGTATACGGACTAATTTTCTTCATTAAATTAACACTGGCAATAAAAGGGAAAGCCGTCCCTAAAACAGACAATACACCAAGCCATCCCCAAGCTCCTGGAGTAATAATAAAAAACTCAGGTTTAAATTCTCCCTTGAAAAACAAATAAATGGTTAATACTAAAAAACCTCCCGTTAACTCATAAATCGCAATAATTGGTGATGGAATTCTTCTTACCAATAAACCATTAAAAACAGTAAAAAAAGAAGATGTTAATGCTGCCAACATACCAAAAATAATTCCTAAAGTATATTGTGTTTCTACTTGAAAAATCATTGCAATCGCTCCGATAATAACCATTCCCAATGCTATTTCATAGCGAATTATTTTTCGTTTGTAAAAAATGGGTTCAACAATCGAAGTAAATAATGTTCCTGTTGCAAATGCTACCA
>JAYVZC010000230.1:0-9410 GCA_043783695.1 Bacteroidota bacterium | reverse complement strand
AATTGAATACGCAACATATAAAGCAATTCCTATTGCTAAAACATTTATCAAGGTGTGAGCACCAATTGCAACACGTCTTTTTACACCTCTATCAATAATCATTCGCTCCGGCTTATTTACTTTATCAATCTTAACATCAAAATAATCGTTGATGATATATCCGGCAGCAGCAATCATAACCGTAGATAGCACTAACAAGAAAAACTTGAATTCAGAAAGTTGTAAAGTATAGTAAGTGCTGCTTACTTTAATGATAGGATATACAATGCACCAACGCACGACATATTGCGTGAAAGCAATGATGAATAAATTTTGAATGCGTATTAACTTTAAAAAAGCTATCATAAAACTTTTGAATTTTGACCTAAAACTTTTGAATTTGTATTACCATACAAATCCTTCTTTATCAAACCATTTATCTTGTACTCTTAATACTTGTTCAATTACATCTCTTACTGCACCTTCGCCACCTTTTTTATCTGAAATATAAATAGAAATATCTTTTATTTCTTGAGCAGAATCATTCGGACAAGTTGGAACTCCAATGAGTTGCATTACTTCATAGTCAGGAATGTCATCGCCCATATAAAGTATTTCAATTGGATTTATTTTATGAATTTCAATAAATTCTTTAAAAGAATCAATTTTAGTATTAACTCCCAAATAAATGTCAGAAATTCCCAATCCATTTAATCGTTTGCGAACCATTTCGGATTTTCCTCCGGAGATGATACAAACTTTATAGCCTTTTTTTACGACCAATTGAAGCGCATATCCATCTTTAATATTCATCATACGCACTAGTTCTCCATCTGGCATTAATGTTACGGAGCCATTTGTAAGAACGCCATCAACATCAAAAATAAATGCTTTAACACTTGTAAGTTTTGTTTTGAAATTTTCCATCGTTACTAATTTACTATATTCTTTGTGATTTCAATCAAAGCCATTTTTATTTTAACACCTTTTATTATTTTCGACCATCTCTTTTTTGTCATTTCGACCGGAGAATCTTTTTTTCATTTCGACCTAAGCGGAGAAATCTATTTTCTTTTTGCAATACTCTGACTTAGCAAAGTGTATATTTTTTGTAAGTCTTTCTCTTTAGATAAAAGCTTCAAATGTGAATCCATTGTTTTTTTGTCGTTACGCATTGCAGGACCCGTTTGAACTGCATTGGGTTTATTATCTTTTATCTTATTCGCTGTCTCTTCAATAAGCGGTTTTAATAGATCTAACGATAATTTATCTTTTGCTAATAATGATTCAGCAATGGCATACATGTGGTTACTAAAATTGGATGCAAACACAGCAGTCAGATGAATCTTTTGGCGTTGACCGGAATTCACTTTTTTCACATTCTCACTTATACTCTTTGCAAAATATTGTAATGTAGTGGATGTGGCTGTGTTATTGGCTTCAATGCAAATAGGAATTGTTTTAAAGTTAATCTTTTTGTTTTTTGAAAAAGTTTGTAAAGGATAAAACACTCCGAAGTTTTTCGAACTCTTTTTTAATACATCTATTGAAACACTTCCCGAAGCATGAACAACAATTTTATCTTTTAATTTTAATTGTTTTGCAACCAACTCAATTACGTCATCCTTAACAGCAATGATATATATGGAAGAATCCTGATTAAGTTTTTTAAGATCTGAAATTGCTTCTGCTTTTATTTTCTTAGACAAAAGAGAAGCATTTTTTTGAGAACGACTATATATTTGAGAAATAAAATATCCTTCTTTATAAAGAGTCATTCCCAGTTGAGTTGCAACATTACCTGCACCTATGATTGATATGGTAATTCCTGATTTCATTTTTTTAACACGGAGCACTCAGAGTTAAATGAGTTGCACAGAGTTGTTATCTTTTGTAAGTTAAACTTTCTATGAATTTATATTTTTTTTCTTTTTTTTCTCTGTGAAACTCATTTAACTCTGTGCTCTCCCTGCCTACCGCAGGCAGGTGTGTTGAAACTTTGGTGTCTAAATACCCGTTTTTCTTAATCTTTCTAATATAGCCAGAATAGTTCCAATTGCCATAATGATACATCCAATCCACAAAATATTGATGTATGGAAAAACAATTGCTTGCATTACAATAAAGTCGCGCACATTTGATTTTTTTTCCTGCAAGGATATTTGAATTTTTCCATCCTGAGGATTAATCTGCCAAAAAATAAACTTCAATCCCAAGTCATCTACTTTTGATTCAATAGGCTGAACACTGCTGTTACGAATAACGTAAATAGGATTTGCTGTATATTTTTTAGAAATATCTAACACTTGAAAATGTGCTTGCACTGCAATATCGCCATCGTTTAATTGATATTTTGTTTTATCAATGTTTGTTGATAGTGAATCAAAAATAATAATAGCATTGGATGAAAAAATAGAATCACCCTTTTTAATTGTGAAATTTTTAGCCGGGGCATATTCATTTTCGCCTTCTGGCTGTTTAGCTAATAGCGTTTCCAGATCTGCGTAGGTAACATGCGTGTACACATCATAAGTCAGGAAGTGACGGGTATCAGGTTCAGCTACATTTCCCATTCTTGGATTAGTTTGTACAAGTGGAGATAATGAAAATGCTTTTGTAAGTTTACCCGATTCATCTTTTGATAAATAATCCACATCAAAATAAATATTGATTCCTACTTGACGTTTTCCTACATAAGTCACAAAGTATTTTCCCATTCTCAACGTGTCGCCTTGTGTCAATAAAATATTATCATTATTCGAAAAAGATTTTCCTAATTGAGAAAGATCTTTCCCAGAAGTATTTTGTGAAATGATATCTTTTTTAGATGTGGAGATAAGTGCGCCTAATAATACCAATGCAAATCCTAAGTGTGCAATAGAGGCTCCTGCTTTTTTAATTTTGCCACGCATTACTCTGATCATATAATCGAGGTTTGCAGCAGCTGCAAAAATAGAGGAGAAAAGCAGTATGGAATAATAACGATTGTCGAAATTTAAAATATAAACCATTAAAAATGTCAATGCCACAGAAACGATAAATGAAATCGTCATTTTTTTGAGGAACATTTTCATGTCAGTGTCTTTGTATTTAAAAAATTGCCCGACTGCAATTAACATGGTCACGACAAAAGCAAAAGGTAATTGCCAATTATTATAAAATTTCACAGCTTCTTTGAGAGGAGCCATGTGTGTGCCGAATATCTTATTCCATACAGGTAGTGAGGTGTAAAAAATGATTTGAAAAGAAGAAACAAGTAAAACAATAGCTCCAACAAACATCCAAAATTCACGCGACCAAATTCCTTCTTCTTCTGTTTGCTTTGGAAAATGCTTCCATCTAATTATCAATAAAACAAAAGCTAAAATCACAAAGCAAAACATGTAAACAAGAAGTTGTCCGGCCATACCGGCAGTGGGAAAGGAGTGGACAGATGTTTCACCTAATATCCCGCTTCTTGTTAAGTAAGTTGAATAGAGAACAAGAAGAAAAGATAATATCGCTAAAAAGAAAGCAGTGAATAATGATTGTCCTTTGTTACGATTGATGAGCATTAAATGTGCAGCGCCAACCAATATCAACCATGGAACCAAGGATGCATTTTCAACAGGATCCCAAGCCCAAAAGCCACCAAAACTTAATGCTTCATAAGCCCAAGCTCCTCCCATCAAAACCCCGACACCCAAAACAGTTACTCCGGCAAATGTCCATGACAATGCAGGTTTTAGCCATTCTGTAAAGTTTCTTTTCCATAATCCGGCAATGGCATAAGCAAAGGGAACAACCGTTAATGCAAATCCTAAAAATAGAGTAGGAGGGTGAATGGTCATCCAGTAATTTTGCAACAACGGGTTTAAACCTTTGGGTGCAAAGTTTGGAATGTTTTCAAGTTTTTGTAAATAACCTGGCATTGAAAAGAAAGGATACACACTAAAATCTGGATGTTCACGAATTAAAATAGCAAACGGATTGCTACCTAAGTGATAGTGAGAAAGCAAAATGTGAATGGAATCGTTTCCTGTTTGTATGATAGGATATGGAATATTAATTCCTAATAACATGGAAGCTAAGAAAACCTGAACAAGAGAAATGACAGCCATTACAGGTGCTTCCCAGTTTTTTGCAGTACGTTGTAAAATCAAACCAATTACTACATGCCAGAAAGTCCATAATAAAAAACTACCTTCTTGTCCTTCCCAAAAGCACGACAGAATATAACGCATAGGCATTTCTCTGTTGCTATGATGCCATACATATTCATATTCGAAATAATGATTCATGAGCATAATAAACAAAGTGCCCACAATTCCTAAAACCGATAAACCATGAATTCTAAAAGAGATACGAGCAATTTTTTTCCATGATGCAGAATCATCATTGTCTTTTGCCGCGAAAAAATAAGAAAGACTCGCTGATGCAGCAAATACGAAGGATAGGATAACAAATATATTTCCAACTTTACCAATTCCAATATGCTCACCAATGTACTCCATAATTTACTAATTGTTGAATTAGAGATTTGTTGAATTAGAGAATTGTAATTGGTTATTTGAATTCTCTAATTCTCAAATTCACTATTTCTCTATTTATTTTGTTGCAGTTTCCTGAGGTTTTTCTGCATTGTATTTCGAAGGACATTTCATTAAAATATCGGATGCTTCAAATTGTCCTTCTTGCATTTGTCCAATTAAAACAATCTGTTCAGAACGTTCAAAATCTTGAGGTTTGTTTTTGTGAAGCACTACTTTGCATTCTGTTCCTTTATTATCAACCATATAAAAAGTAAATAAGTTTGCATCTACTTTTGGTTCATATACGGCTAACTTATCCTTGTTCAATTTTCCAACCACATGAAATTCGCTGTTTGGACTTTCAGCAGCTTCAGCGAAACTTGCATAACTTCCTGTGTTGTTCAAAGAATAAAATATAACTCCAATTGCAACTGCAATCATTATAATGCCTAAAATGTGAATCTTTTTCATGGTGTACGGATAACTAATCTTTTCGCACTTCGACTACGCTCAGTGTGACAATTTTTTATTATTATTGTCTAATGTAGACTGCCTTTATTGTCTACTTATTTTCAATTTCCTTTTCCAATTTGCTAATCTTTCTGTCCAGCATAATTAAGTAGGCAGCAATTCCAATAAAAATTATTGCCATTACAATAACAACGACATAAATTTTACCAGATTGATACAAGCCACTTGCCATTTCTATTGGTGCATTGTCTTGAGCAAATACTGATGCAGAAACAAAAAGCATCATAAGAGAAAGCGCTATTTTTTTTACTAAATTACTCATTGAACAAAATTTTCCTTTTAATTTTTTCTAATCGAACTTTTAATGTGAATATCCAAACGGTTAATAAAATCCAACCAATAACAGCGGGATAAAAAACCATTCGCATATTACTATCTAAATCGTATTTATTAAAACCGGGGTTTCCACCGTTGCCGGGATGTAATGAATCACTTACTCGAGGTAAAACCATTAAAAAGACAATTAACATTACGTAAGCGAAAATGTTGTAAACAGCAGCAATACGAGCACGTTTTTGTTCTTCATCAATAGAACCTCTTAAAACAAAATAGGCTAAATAGATTAGCATTGTTATGGCAGCGCCATTCAATTTTGTATCAGCTACCCACCATGCACCCCAAGTATATTTTGCCCATAACGAGCCAGTAATGAGTCCTAACGTACCAACCAACATCCCAACATTTGCTGCTTGTGTAGCTATTATGTCGCTTTGAATATTATTATTGCTTAAATATTTAATGCTGTGCCAAAGGGAAACAAATAAGATGGTCATCATGGAGAACCACATAGGAACGTGAAAATAAAGATTACGAATGGTTTCGTGAAGAATAGGTTGTTCTGGCACCGGAATTAAAAAACCAGCAATTACTGTGTAAAGAACAAGCACAACAGCAATTATTTTCCACCAATTTTTTTTCATTTTACTATTGAACTATATTCTTTGTACAATTTTTCTTAGAACGATTGTCATATCGAGCAAGCAGGACTTGTCATATCGAGCGTAGCCGAGATATTAATCTCGCCAAAGGTAACGAAATAATAGATAAGATAATGCTATAATTATCAGATTTAAGAACATTAAAACCATCAAATAGTTTAAGTCCCAATGCTCCAATCCATCAATGGCATTTTTCGATAATTTCATCAATACCATCAATAGTGGAATCATTATTGGGAAACTCAGTATAGCCATTAAGGTGAAGTTGTTTCCTGCTTTGGAAGCAATGGCCGAAACCATTGTCAATAATGAGGAAAACCCAAAACTGCCTAACAATAAGGTAATCAAAAACAAGGGTAAATCTTGAATAATATTGCCAATGAATAAGCTATAAGCCAATAAACATAGTCCAGACAAAACGACTAACAATAAAGAATTATAGATGATTTTAGATAAAATTACGGCTTGCGGACTAGCTAAAGTATACATGTATAAAAGCTTTCCTCTTGTTTCGCTGATAAAACTTTTAGCGATGGCATTGATAGAGGCGAAAAGTAAAATAATCCAAAACAACGCATTCCAAGTTGCTGGAGTAACAATCTTTTTAAAGGACAAATAACTAACAAAAATGGTAGAGACTACATAAAGCAATATTCCGCCCAAAGCATACTTGTTACGTAGCTCAAGCTTTAGTTCTTTTATGATTAAATATTTTATTTGTTTGCCAATCATTTAATAATTTCTAATGAAGTTCTATTTCATCGCCTTGTGCCGGAATAGTAATGTTTCGGAAGCCAGCATCAATTAATTTCTCTTTGTAATTCAGTTGTACTTCATATTCACCGTGTACCAAAAATACTTGTTTTATTTTTTTCTTGTCCTGACAGTCGTAATATTTAATCATTTCCTTGTAATCGCCATGGGCACTGTAGGAATCAATAATTACTACTTCTGCCTTTACAGGATATTCTATTCCAAATATTTTCACTGTTTTATTTCCGTTACGTAATTTTCCGCCCAATGAATGGTCTTCGGCATAACCAACCATTAATATAGTATTGTTAGCATCTGTAACGTTGTTCTTGATATGATGCTTAATTCTTCCGGCATCGGCCATTCCCGAAGCTGAAATAATAATACAAGGCTCTTTCAAATCATTCAGTTGCTTTGATTCTATTACATCTTGAATGTAAATCAGCTTATCGAAACCAAATGGATCAGAATCCTTTTTCATGTACTCTAAAATATCTGCGTTAAAACATTCGGGGTGATTGCGCATAATGCTTGTTGCGTTTACCGAAAGTGGGCTATCTACGTAAACTTTAATAGGAGGAAGCATTCCTTTGTTTGACATTTTATCAAGTGCATAAACTAACTCTTGAGTACGACCAAGGCTGAATGCAGGAATAATCACTTTTCCTTTTTTAGTTACACAAGTGTTATAAATAACATCAAATAATTGTTGTTCGGTTTGAGCTATATCGCTATGCAAACGATCTCCGTATGTGGATTCCGTTATTACATAATCCGCTTGTGGAAAGGGTTGCGGGTCTTTTAAAATAGATCCTCCGTAACGACCAATATCTCCTGAGAAAAATAATTTGCTTGTCTTTTCGCCTTCTGTTAATTCAACGCTAACTCCGGCACTGCCTAATATATGGCCCGAATCTGTGAACATTACTTTTAAATCTTCATACACTTGATAAGAAGTATTGTAGTTAATTCCAACAAAAAGGTTCAAGCTTTTTTCTACATCTTTCTCTGTAAATATAGGCTTTAGCGGTTCTTGATTCAATTTCATTCTTCGCTTATTCAAATATTTCGTATCGTTTTCCTGAATGTGTGCACTATCGGTAAGCATTATTTTACATAAATCCATAGTTGCTTTTGTGCAAACAATTATACCTTTGAAACCTTGTTTTACTAAATTTGGTATATTTCCCGAATGATCGATATGAGCATGAGAAAGAATTAAATAATCAATACTTTTAGGGTCGAAATTAAATTCTCGATTCATACTGTCGGTATCTTTCCCTCTTCCTTGAAAAAAGCCGCAATCTAACAATGTTCTTTTTCCATTTTCTGCTATAATTAGATGTTTGCTACCGGTTACCGTTCTTGCTGCTCCTAAAAATTGAATCTTCATAAGATGGGTGTGAGATTTTTATCAAAGATACAATCAAATCAGCATATTGAAAGAAATATTTTTCTAAACAAAATCAATTCCAATTTGTTTTTCGTACATTTGATAACCTTATTAAATCCTAAAATTATGAAAACTAAAATTTCTATTCTTTTACTTGCTGTTGTTGTGCTTTCAGCTTTCACAGTAAAATTAATCACTGCATCATTTTACGACTTGAAAACAAAAACCATTGATGGAAAAGATTTCAATTTTTCTGATTTAAAAGGAAAAAAAGTATTGGTTGTAAATACTGCCTCAAAATGCGGTTTTACGCCACAGTATGAGGATTTAGAGAAATTATACAAAGAGTATAAAGATAAAAATTTTGTTATCATTGGCTTCCCTGCTAATAATTTTGGGCATCAAGAGCCAGGTACAAATAGTGAAATCAAAGAATTTTGCACTAAAAATTATGGTGTAAGTTTTCAGATGATGGAAAAAATTGATGTGAAAGGCGATGACATGAATCCAGTCTACAAATGGCTTACGTCAAAAGAATTAAATGGCAAAATGGATTCATCTGTAAAATGGAATTTCCAAAAATACATGATTGATGAGAACGGAAATTTGGTGGATGTTGTTTATTCAAACGATAAACCAAATTGCGATAAAATTGTAAACTGGATCAACGGAAAATAAAATGACTGCTACTAATGATTCTTCTTTATTTGCGCCCTTATCACCATTGCACAAATTGGATATTTTGGCAATTGGTGTTCATCCTGATGATGTGGAATTATCCTGTTCTGGAACATTGTTAAAACATATATCTCTAGGAAAAAAATGCGGTATTTTAGATTTAACTTGTGGAGAATTAGGAACAAGAGGAAGTGGTGCATTGCGTTTGCAAGAAGCCGGCAATGCTGCTAAAGTACTAGGAATTTCTGTTCGCGATAATTTAAAAATGGCTGATGGCTTTTTTAAAAACGATAAAGAACATCAATTAGCAATCATCAAAAAAATAAGAGAATACCAACCCGAGATAGTATTGTGTAATGCTGTTTCTGATCGTCATCCCGACCATCCAAGAGCAGCACAATTAGTTATTGAAGCTTGTTTTTACAGTGGTTTGGTGAAATATGAAACAGCTTACGATGGCTTCAAACAACAAGCCTGGAGACCAAAAGCGGTTTATCATTACATTCAAGACCGTCAATTAAAACCTGATTTTGTAGTAGATGTAACTCCATTTATAGATAAAAAAATGGAAGCCATTCAAGCATTCAAATCTCAATTTTATGATCCAACTTCTAACGAACCAGAGTC
>JAYVZC010000229.1:0-3994 GCA_043783695.1 Bacteroidota bacterium | reverse complement strand
CCATTATTTTTTGTTCATCCATGTGCATTGGAAGCGGCAATTGAACAATGTATCCATCAATATCAACATCAGCATTTAAACCTTCAATAATATAAATTAATTCTTGATCCGTAGTATTTTCAGCTAAGCGAACCAAAGTAGATTTGAATCCAATTTTTTCACAAGCTTTCACTTTTGCACCAACATAAGTTTCAGATGCTCCATCGTTACCAACTAAAATAGCAGCCAAGTGAGGTACTTTTCCTCCATTTGCTTTGATTGTTTTTACTTCTGCTGCAATCTCATCCTGAATTTGTAATGAGATTAATTTACCGTCTATTACTATTGCCATATGCTAAGATGTTCTAATAATGTTTTTCACACACCCCTGCCCCTCTCTAGAGGGGAATTGTTCTAATTATATTTTCGTACAAAATAATATTTGATACTTCGTTGTTGGACTTTTAACTTTAAAACTTTCCAACCTGCCTACCGGTCAGGCAGGTTTTTGACTTATCGTCCCATTCCAGGCATGTTCTTCATCTGCTGCATCATCTTCGCCATATTCTCTTTGTTTCCCATCATCTTCATCATTTTACGTGTATCATCAAATTGTTTCACCAATCGGTTTACATCTTGAGTAGTTGTTCCACTTCCTTTTGCAATTCTATCTCTTCGTTTTCCTGTCAACGAATCGGGATTTTCTCTTTCGTATGGAGTCATTGAATGAATGATTGCTTCGATGCTTACAAATGCTTTATCATCAATATCTACATTTTTCAATGCTTTCCCAACTCCCGGAATCATTCCCACTAAATCTTTGATGTTACCCATCTTTTTGATTTGATTCAATTGAGATAAAAAGTCGTTGAATGTAAATTGGTTTTTCGCAATTTTCTTTTGAAGTTTGCGAGCTTCTTCAACATTGTATTGTTCCTGAGCACGTTCCACCAAAGTAACCACATCGCCCATTCCTAATATCCTGTCGGCCATACGACTTGGATGAAAAACATCAATGGCATCCATCTTTTCACCTGTACCAACAAATTTAATTGGTTTGTTTACTACCGAAAGTATTGATAAAGCAGCACCACCGCGAGTATCGCCATCTAATTTTGTAAGAACAACGCCATCAAAATTTAATCGTTCGTTAAATATTTTTGCCGTATTTACAGCATCCTGCCCTGTCATGGCATCCAAAACAAACAAAATTTCATCAGGCTTAACCGCATCTTTTACAGCAGCAATCTCATTCATCATTTGTTCATCAACCGCTAAACGTCCTGCTGTATCAATAATTACAACCGAGTTGCCATTTAATTTTGCATGTGCAATTCCTTTTTGTGCAATGGAAACGGCATCTTTATTTTCTCTATCCGAAAAAACATCTACTCCAATTTGCTCGCCTAACACATGCAATTGTTCAATGGCCGCGGGACGATAAATATCACAGGCTACCAATAATGGTTTTTTGCCTCTTTTTGTTTTTAAATGATTGGCTAGCTTTCCGGAAAAAGTTGTCTTTCCAGAACCTTGTAAACCACTCATTAAAATAACTGTTGGATTTCCACCTAGCTTTATGTCTGTACTAGTTTCACCCATCAATGCACTTAGCTCATCGTGAGTGATTTTGGTAAGTAATTGTCCTGGTGAAATGGAAGTTAAAACATTTTGTCCGAGTGCTTTTTCTTTTACAGTATCTGTAAATTGCTTAGCAACTTTATAGTTCACATCGGCATCCAACAAGGCTTTACGAATTTCCTTAATGGTTTCCGAAACGTTGATTTCTGTAATTTTTCCATGACCTTTTAAAACTTTAAAGGCTCTATCTAGCTTATCACTTAAATTATCAAACATCTTTTTATATTTTTTAATTCCGAATTTATCGGAAGCGAATTTAAGGAAAATTTAGTTGGAAATTGGAAAATTTAAGATTGAAGGATTGTTGGATTTCAGCCACAGATTCACAGATTTTTTGCTGTGTGGATATTTCTATTCCACATGCACAACCAATCCTTTTAAATATTCTCCTTCGGGATGAAAAATATTCACGCAATGGTCGGGTGGTTGTGAAAGATGGTGCAATATTCTTACATTTCTTCCTGCTTCAATTGCCGCAGCCATAACGGTGCTGTTGAATGTATTTTTATCTACTACTTGAGAACAAGAGAAAGTAAAAAGTAATCCGCCCGATTTAATTTGTTTTATGGCTTCGTAGTTTAATCGCTTGTAACCCATAATGGCGTTGTGCTTTACGTTTTGATGTTTTGCAAATGCCGGAGGATCCAAAATAATTATATCGTAGGTATTTTCTCTGTTTTTTAAAAAATCAAAAGTATCGGCAACAAATGAGGTATGATTTTTAATAGTATTCAATTCAATGTTTCTATCGGTTAATTCAATTGCTTTTTTTGAAATGTCTGTTGAATGAACTTCTTTAGCACCGGCAAGTGCTGCATATACCGAGAATCCACCGGTATAACAAAAAGTGTTTAAAACTACTTTGTCTTTTGAATAATGTGCGAGCAATTCTCTGTTTTCTCTTTGATCTAGAAAGAATCCTGTTTTTTGTCCACCTTCCCAATCAACTGCAAACTTGTGATTATTTTCTAAAACAACTGTTTCCAGTGGAGAATCGTTGCGTTTCCACAAATACCCATTTGATGCTTTTATAGGAGCATTCTTCGGCATTGTTTCTTCACTCTTATCATAAACGGCATTTAATTCCTCTCCGTAAATTTCTTGTAATGCTTTTACAAATTCGTGTTTTATTAAATGTAAACCAATGGAATGCGATTGTAAAACAGCCGTTCCATTGTAATAATCAATAATGAATCCCGGTAAACCATCGCCTTCACCAAAGCATAATCTATAACAATTGGTTGAAGCATTTTTGGTAAGATTTAATTGTGTTCTGAAATTATAAGCTTTTTGAATTTTACTTTTCCAAAAATCGTAGTTAGGATTTACTTCAGTAAAAGAAAATATACGAACGGCAATGGAGCCAATTTGGTAATGTCCCATTCCAAGAAATTCTTCTTGAACAGAATACACTTCAACCACATCGCCTTCTTTCACATCTTCGCCTTCATAATCGGGTGGAAGACTAATTTTTTTAATTGCTCCGGAAAAAACCCAAGGATGAAAACGTTTTATGCTATGCTCTTTGCCGTTGGCTAATATTACTTTAATAAATTGATTGCTCATAAATGGGTTGTTTCTGCGAATTTACTTAGAAAATGATTAATAACTATACTTTTCAAGTTAACAAGAGATCTATTTTGTACCGTCACCCTAATCGTAGTCGAAGGGCATTGTTTTTTGAAGTCCATTATACTGTTAAACAAAGTAAATTTTGTTGGTTGTATTTCAGTTGTTCGTTATCAACCATTAATTGAATGGTGTGAATGATTTTATCTTCATGCACATCGGTAATAGAATTAATAAGCATTTTTAATTCCATAGGATGAACAACTAGTAATTGTTTGATTTGATTGCTGATGTTTTCATATTCATCTGTGTGCAACACTTTTCTCTTTTCTTCTAAACACACATCACATTGTCCGCATGGCGTAGTTTCAATTTCTCCAAAATAAGCGAGTAGTAACTGGCTTCTGCATTTGTGAGTACTTTCTGCATAATTTAAAACTGCTTCCATTCTTTCGTTTGCTCTTTTTTTTAACGAAGAAAAATTTTCTTTCGAGAGCAATAAGTCTTTTGTATCCACACGAGGCATTGTGAATGTCAGTTGCGGTAATTCTGTTTGCGGAGCGTAAGTGATGATTTTGTTTTGATGCAAAAAAATTAGTTTTTTTATAACGTCTTCTTGTTTGGCATTTAATTTTTTCGCCAAATCAAATTCGTTTATTTTTTCAAAATTGTCGAAAAGCCCTGCATAGCTTCGTAATAGCATTTTTATAAAAATATCATACGCAGGATTAGAGAGCTGGAATTTGTATAAATCATCTCGATTTAATTCCAATTTTATTCGAGCGGGCTGAAAAAATGAATCTGA
>JAYVZC010000228.1:0-3995 GCA_043783695.1 Bacteroidota bacterium | reverse complement strand
TTGTTAAGTTGGATCAGAAGATTAATGTGGTTATTCTTGATTTTGATAACGAGAAAAAACGTATTGCATTGGGCTTAAAACAGCTTTCTGCTCATCCTTGGGATGGTTTGAAATCAGAATTAGCTATTGGCGATAAAGTAAAAGGTAAAGTAGTTGTTATTGCTGATTATGGTGCTTTTGTTGAAATTGCACAAGGTGTTGAAGGTTTAATCCATGTTTCTGAAATGAGTTGGAGTCAACATTTACGCACCGCTCACGATTTTTTAAAGGTAGGTGATGAAATAGAAGCAGTTATATTAACACTTGACCGCGAAGAACGCAAAATGTCATTAGGTATTAAACAACTAATGCCTGATCCATGGAGCAATGTTATCACTAAATATTCTAAAGGAACTAAGCACTCTGCTACAGTTCGTAACTTCACTAACTTCGGTATTTTTGTTGAATTAGAAGAAGGCGTAGACGGTTTAATTCATATTTCAGATTTATCATGGTCTAAAAAGATTAAACATCCATCTGAATTCACAAAAATCGGTGATAAAATTGATGTTGTTGTTTTAGAAATTGATGGTGAAAACCGCAGATTGAGCCTAGGACACAAACAACTGGAAGAAAATCCATGGGATGTGTTTGAAACGATCTTTGTTGAAAATTCTTTACACCAAGGAACTATCATCAGTGTGATGGAAAAAGGTGCTATCGTTTCTATGCCTTACGGTGTTGAAGCTTTTTGCCCAACTCGTCACTTGGTAAAAACGGATGGTTCTTCCGCTAAATCAGAAGAAGTATTAGATTTCAAAGTTTTAGAATTTAATAAAGAAGGTAAAAAAATCATCATTTCTCATAGCAAAATCAACGAAGAAGTAACTGCTGCTGAAAAAGCTGCTGTTGTTTCTGAAAAGAAAACGGCTGGTGATGAAGAGAAAAAAGCTGTTAAAAAAGTAAAAGACAGTGTTGAAAAAACAACACTAGGCGATATGGATGTTCTTTCAAATCTTAAAGCAGATATGGAAGCAACGGAAAAAAAATCGACTAAAAAGTCTGAATAATACCGAAGTACCGGTACACAGTATTTTGCCCCGCTTACGCGTGGGGCAAAATCTAAAAATACCACGCCATGGTTTTTTAGAAAAAAGCGCCCCGTACTGTGGGCGCTTTTTTATTAAATATCCGTAATTCAAATTTTTTAGTATATTTGTGCTCTAGATGAAGCCACGAATCATTTTAGACAGTAAACATCTCGAAATTACCGTTACTCGGCTTTGTTACCAATTAATAGAAATTCACAACGACTTCTCAAACACAGTTATTATAGGGCTTCAGCCTCGTGGAATTTATTTGGCTACCCGCATCCATAAAAAACTTCAGGAAATTTTAAAACGCAAAGACATCAAGTGTGGTAGTTTGGATACTACTTTTTATCGTGATGATTTTCGCCAAAAAGAATTGGTTCCCAATGCTACAAATATTGATTTTATTATAGAAGGAAAGAATGTAGTTATGGTAGATGATGTATTGTTCACAGGAAGAACTATTCGTGCAGGATTAGATGCAATGCTTGCTTTTGGTCGCCCTAAGGATGTTGAATTACTCGTTTTGATTGACAGAAGACTAAGCCGACATTTACCCATACAAGCTAAATACATAGGAAAAACAATAGATTCCATTGCATCAGAAAAAGTAAAGGTAGAGTGGAAGGAAACGGATGGCGCAGATAAAGTAACACTTCTTTCCAGTTAGAGAAGAAAAAATTAGAGAAATAGTGAAGGAAGGAAAAAGTTAGAGAGATAGTGAGTTAGAGAATTGGTGAAGGGAAAAAAATTAAGAAATAATATAACGAAAAAGAAAAAAATGATAAAATTAGAAATTGGACTATTCTTACAAGGAAATCAAGAACTCTCCAATTCTCCAATTCAACAACTCTCTAATTAAAAAAGATGACCAAACTGAGTACGAAACACCTTCTCGGAATAAAAGAGCTGACAGTTGACGATATAAATTTGATCCTGCATACAGCCGAAAATTTCAAAGAAGTCATTAACCGTCCTATCAAAAAAGTTCCTTCCCTCAGAGATATTACTATTGCCAATTTATTTTTCGAAAATTCTACCAGAACAAAATTATCCTTTGAATTAGCTGAAAAGCGCTTGAGTGCTGATGTTGTGAATTTTTCATCTGCATCATCATCTGTAAAAAAAGGAGAAACATTAATTGATACGGTAAATAATATTCTTGCAATGAAAGTGGATATGGTGGTGATGCGACATCCAAACCCGGGAGCGGCCGTATTTTTATCAAAACACATTGATGCAAAAATTATAAATGCCGGTGATGGAGCACACGAACATCCTACTCAAGCATTGCTGGATGCCTTTTCCATAAAAGAAAAACTGGGAAGTCTAAAAGGCAAAAAAATCGCCATCATCGGAGATATTCTTCATTCAAGAGTTGCTTTGTCAAACATCTTTTGCCTTCAAAAATTAGGCGCGGAAGTGATGGTATGCGGACCAACTACCTTAATGCCAAAATACATTCATAGCCTAGGAGTGAAAGTAGAGCACAACTTGCAAAAAGCTCTTGAATGGTGCGATGTAGCGAATATGCTACGGATACAATTAGAGCGACAAGGACACCTGCCTGACGGCAGGCAGGTAAAATATTTTCCTTCCATACGTGAATACACCATGTTATTTGGGCTAAACAAGGACTTACTAGATTCGCTTTCTAAGAAAATTGTGGTAATGCATCCTGGTCCCATCAATAGGGGAGTGGAGATTACCAGCGATGTTGCTGATAGTGCCCAAAGTATCATTTTGGAGCAAGTAGAAAATGGTGTAGCAGTAAGAATGGCTGTTTTATTTCTTTTGGCAGGCAGATCTTAGTTTTTCATTGTTTTCAACAATTAATTTGTTTCTATTTTTGTATTTGCTTTGTACCATAAAAAATTCTTATATTTGTTAAAATAAATTATCAATATGAGTTTTCAAATAGATAAGACAGAAAAGTATACCATTATTAAACTACTTGCAGAGAAGTTGGATAGTAATTTAGCACCAGCCTTAAAATCGGAGTTAGTTGTGATGAGTACAGATGGGGCAAAAAATATTATTATCGATTTAACGGACACTCGTTATTGCGATTCATCCGGATTGAGTGCTATTTTGGTTGCTAACCGTTTGTGTAAAAACAGTCAAGGTTCATTTGTTTTAACAGGTTTGCAAGAGCCCGTAAAAAAATTGATTTCTATTTCTCAATTGGACACTATTTTAAACATTACAACAACTTTAGCAGAAGCAAAAGAGATGTTTTCTGTTACTGCATAATTTTACAAACAAATAAATAAATTAAACCTAAAATTATACTCCTATGATTAAAAAACTACTTTTCACATTTTCATTCGTTGCCCTTATAGGGATTTCGAATGTTGGTGCTCAGGCATCATGTACTCCTAATCTTAGTTGCCTTCCAGGCACGGCAACCGAAGGAATTTGTCCTGATAGTACAATGGGACTTCCTCCGGCAACTATAAGTACTCCTTATTCAACCACTATGAGCATAAAGATCCCTTCTTCGACTGTAAGCGGTGGAACTACTTATAATCTTACACATTTAGCCGTAACCGATGTTTTGGTTGACATGACAGGTGGAGGAACGTATGTTTCGTTAAGCACTTTAGGTCTTGATTATTTAGGCAGTGGAACAAATGCACCTTCAGGTGGTGTAAGTGGGCCAAGTGGCATTACAATGACAAAGTTTTGTTATTGGGATGCCCCAAGCAATGCATGTGTTGTTGTTAGTGGAACTCCTAATGCATCAGGCACATTTCCTATCCGAATCAAATCTCAGGCTCGTGCTATCGTATTAGGTTTTGGTGTTTGGATATCTGCTCCGGATAACAATCAGTACCGATTAGTTGTGAATGCTGCTACAGGAGTTGTTACTCTTGATCTTGCAAAATTTGATGTTGATCAGAACTCTCCAAATCCTTTCAGCGA
>JAYVZC010000227.1:0-3998 GCA_043783695.1 Bacteroidota bacterium | reverse complement strand
ACTCACTATTCTGTCCCCTGTAGTGTCCCCTGAAAGCACAAATCCCCTGCAAATCATTGATTTACAGGGGATTTGTGTATCTTGAGCGGTCTGGACGGGACTCGAACCCGCGACCTCCTGCGTGACAGGCAGGCATTCTAACCAGCTGAACTACCAAACCTCAAAATAGTACAATTCTGAACGGTATTCCTCAGAATTGGACTGCAAAAATAGCTGAATTTTTCATTCAACCAAAGAAATTCGTAAAAAAGGTTTATAAAAGGAACTAGTCTATTAACCTATTCTCTTTTGCACTATATGTTCTACTTTTTCAAACAGTTGTAATGGAGTAGAAGTGCGCCATCCAATATTACTCAACTGCCCTCCTGAAACTATAAAATAATCGATGTTGGCTCTTTGGAATTCTTCCAACACGTGTTTTCTAAAGTTTAAAAATGCTATCCAGCCATCTTCCACTTCTTCAAACCATTCTTCATAATAACAATCATCGGACGAATGGAAATTTAATACATTTTCTCCTATTAAAATAAATTTATTGACTCCATATTGCATAATCAATTCAATAATATCTCTTTTTAAAAGCATAATATCATTGTTAATCGCATCGTTCCATTCGCCAATCATTTCAATGATGGCGAATTTTTGATCGTAATCCACACAAAGGATTTTTATATAAAGAGTAGGGGAGTCCATATCATCCCATTGTGGATGAATCAAATAGTTATAAATGGCATTGGTGTATTCGAATTCGCTGTATTCTCTTTCATAAAAAGGAGAGCGCTCATCTTCTGATGCAATGTAAAGGTGTCGCCAGTTATAAAATGGTTCTATTGAATGCATCTTTTCAAATTGGAGATTTTGAGATTTGTTGAATTGGAGAATTAATAAATTCGAGTAAATAATAAATTCTCCAATTCTCTATTTCACTAATTCTTTTATTTTTTATAAGAGTCCACTGCTTTTCTAACACTACCATATTTTAAAAGCAACTCATTTGCTTTTTTGTATGACACATTTAATTCTTTGGCAACCATGTTTGTTCCTCTATCAACTAGCTTGTTGTTGCTCAATTGCATGTCAACCATTTTATTTCCTTTTACTTTTCCTAGTTTGATCATCACGGAAGTGGAGATCATATTTAAAGCAAGTTTTTGTGCAGTGCCTGATTTCATACGTGTACTTCCTGTAACAAATTCAGGTCCGACAACGATTTCTATTTTATGTTTTGCCACTTTTGCAACATTGCTTCCTTTATTACAAACGATGCAAGCAGTGACAATTGCATTTTTATTACAAGCTTCTAAAGCTCCAATAACATAAGGAGTAGAGCCTGATGCAGCAATTCCTATCACTACATCTTTTTTTGTGATTTTATGTTCCTGTAAGTCTTTCCAACCTTGTTCTGTATCATCTTCTGCAAATTCAACCGCTTTACGAATGGCTTTGTCGCCACCAGCAATTATTCCAATTACCACTCCTTGTGGAACTCCGTAGGTTGGTGGACATTCACTTGCGTCTACAATGCCCAATCTTCCACTTGTTCCGGCTCCCAAATAAAATAGTCTTCCGCCAAGTTTCATTTGTTTTACAATTACATTTACCAACTTTTCAATTTTGGGAATTTCTTTTTGTATCGCAAGTGGAACTGTTTTATCTTCTTTGTTAATATTGGAAAGCAATTCATGCACACTCATTTTTTCGAGTGAATTGTATTTTGAGTCGGCTTCGGTCGTTTTTTTTGTTAGTGGCATTTTTTATTTATGTATAACTGCAACAATGTGTGTTCGTAAAAATGAAAATGAATTCAGTAAAGAGTACAATTTTTGAAATCTCCTTCCAATAGGCGGTGCAAGTGTTACTTTATGAAACTCAATTTTTGTAGAATCTTTGAAAAGCAGTTTTATTTCAGATTTATTGATTCCTTTCACCGATTTGTTTTTAGGATTATCATATATGAAGTCATACCATAAAATAATTCCATTTTGTTTGGTCATATTCCAAAGTTTGTTTGCAAATTGTTTTTTAAAATCGGCATTTAAAATGGAAGTAAATACTGTTGATTGAAAGACTATATCAAATTTGTTTTCATAACTAAGTTGCAATGCATCACCAGGAAGAATGTTAACATTAGGGGAATTTGTTTTTAAATCTTTTACTCTATCTTCAAGAAGTTCGTTTGCATATATGTTTTTATCTAACAAGCCAAGATTTTTAAAAGAAGCAAGATTTGATCCTGATCCGGCACCAACTTCAAGTAATTCTAATTCCTCAGATTTTTTAAATTTTGATAAAATAATCTGTTTGTATAAGTTTTGACGTTCTTTTGTTACCTGATTAATGTATTCGGTATAAGTATGATTCTTTGCAACTGTTGGATTGCTTTTGTATTCTTCGTAATTTTTTTTAATTCGTTCGGTTTCGGTTATTTTTTTCATAAAGATGTTTAATAAAAAAAATAAGACATAAACCAATAAGTTGAATATAATATTAATAAAGCGAAACAGCTAACAGTCGTTATTATAAATCCTTTTTGATATTCAATTAATCCCTTTGCTCTTGAAATAAAGTAAGATACAATTGAAATAATTGTAATGGATACTATAAATAGAAACATGATATATAAGATAATTACTGAAGCTATAAGAATATATCCTATAGAATTAAGAAAGTCTAATTCGTTTGTTTCGCTAGTTCCTTTTGTAAGATCTTTTATGAAATACTTAGTTAGAAAGATTACCAGAGCAAAGCAACAGAAACTAAAAAGAACAAACCATCCAACAACCTTATATCTTGTTTTTATTTTCAATAAATTCTCGGAAATTTATTCGGATCACTTTCATGCATCAATTCATACACTGTATCAAACACATCATCAGCACTTGGTTTTGAAAAATAATCTCCATCTGAACCATAAGCAGGACGATGATCTTTAGCAGAAAGTGTTCGAGGCTCTGAATCTAAGTATTGATAAGCACCTTGCTCTTCCAAAACTTTTTGCAAAATATACGCACTTGCACCACCCGGAACGTCTTCATCCAAAACTACCAAACGATTTGTTTTCTTAACTGAGTCCACAATCATGTGATTTAAATCGAATGGTAATAATGTTTGTACATCAATTACTTCGACAGAAATATCCGCTTCAGAAAGTTGTTTTATTGCTTCCATTGCTATTCTGCAACATGAACCATAAGTTACCAAAGTCACATCAGCACCTATGTTGATGGTTTCAACAACGCCTAATGGAATTTTGTATTCACCTAAATTGGTTGGTAATTGTTCTTTCAAACGATATCCGTTTAATGGTTCAATCACTAATGCCGGTTCATCTGAAGCTAATAACGTGTTGTAAAATCCTGCCGCTTGTTGCATGTTACGGGGAACGCACACATGAATTCCACGAATGGAATTGATAATCATTCCCATTGGAGAACCGCTGTGCCAAATGCCTTCCAAACGATGTCCGCGTGTACGAATTATCACAGGTGCCTTTTGTGCTCCTTTTGTACGATATTGAACAGTTGCTAAATCATCGCTCATAATTTGCAATGCATACAACAAATAATCTAAGTATTGAATTTCCGCAATAGGACGCAAACCACGCATTGCCAAACCAATTGCTTGGCCCATAATTGTTGCTTCACGAATTCCGGTATCAAACACTCTTATCTCTCCGTATTTTTCTTGCAAACCTTCTAAGCCTTGATTTACTCCTCCAATTTTTCCGGCATCTTCTCCAAATATTAATACTTCAGGATATTTTGAAAGAATAACATTGAAATTTTCTCGAAGCAATTCTCTTCCATCTACCATTTTATTTTCGCCAGCAAATTCAGCTTTTACCGATTTTACTTTTAAAGCACTAAACTCCGATTCGCTTTGTAAATAAGAACTGTAACGGTCGTAGTTTGCTAATTTCGATTCGCTGATCCAATCAGATAATTGTTTTTTTGCAGCAATATTTTCGTTGCGGGTTAAACGCAAAATGCTTTTTGCAG